>DFBV01000008.1:10433-12853 GCA_002366755.1 Anaerolineales bacterium UBA3071 | reverse complement strand
ACAACAACCCCAACGCACACGGCCACGGCCACGCCGAGCTCGACGTGCACGCCCACAGTGACACCTACGCGGACATTGACACCCACCGACACGCCAACAGGCACACCAACGGCCACACCTACACCCACCGACACACCAACGCCTACGGCGACACCGACGGACACACCAACGCCGACCACCACACCCACCCATACGCCTACAGCCACACCGACCGACACGCCTACGTTCACACCCACGCCTACCCACACACCAACGCCAACCGCTACACCCACCCATGCGCCAACGGCCACACCAACTGACACGCCAACATTCACACCCACGCCTACCCACACACCAACGCCAACCGCTACACCCACCCATACGCCTACGGCCACACCGACCGACACGCCTACGTTCACACCAACGCCAACCGCCACAGCCACACCAACACGCACCCACACTCCGACCCGCACTCCGACCACGACGCCAACCGCCACGCCGCTGCCGACGCCGGCGACAGTGCAAGCAAAGATCGAGATCGTCTGGCCGCACGGGGGAGCGGACGTCGAGGAGGCAGAACTGGCCAACATCGTTGCCTACCTCTTCACCGATGATGCGCTGCACGTGCCGCCCTGCGATTGGGGGCCTTCGGTGCGGTTGTGGGCTGCACTCGACGCTGAGCCCGCCCGCTTCGTCAAAACCGGCGAGAAGCGCTTCGCCAGCGATGCGGGTCTCCGCTTCCCCGTTTGGGACTTCAACGATGTGGACATGAGCGCCGCCCGAGACCCGGCCCACAAGCTCACGCTCTTTGTCACCGTGGGTGGCGTGCCCGTGGCGCACAACGTCTGGACACACGCAGCCGACGCGCGCACCATTCTTCCCCACCCTGAATTGCCTACGGGCTTGGTGGATACTGTCCCCACGGGAGTGGATGCCAGGATTCAGATCGTCTGGCCGCATGGCAACGCGCCGGTGGATCAGGCAGAAAAGGCCAATATCACCGCTGTGCTCTTTCGTCGCGGCACGAAAGAGGCCATCCCGCCAGGGCTGAGCTGGCGGCCCACCGTGCGGTTGTACACCGCACTGAACACCGACGTGGGGCCTGTAGAGGGTGAGGGAATGGCCGGCACGCCGCGAGCGGTGGCGGACGGCGGGTTCACCTACCTGGTCTGGGACTTCAGTGACGTAGATGTGAGCGCAGCTCAAGACCCGTTGAACAAGATCTACTTCTGGGTACAGGTGGACGACGTGCCCACCTATCCCAACGTTTGGGCGCATAGCTCCGACGCCCGCACCATCTTCCCTCATGCCGACGTGCCGGCCGAAAGCTGTCGCTAGACGGCTCGGCATGCAGACGTGACCAATGCAACTGACCATCCTACACACCAATGACCTGCATGGCCGCGTGGAGAGGCTGGCATACCTCAGCAGCATGGCAAGACGCATTCGAGCGGAGGCGGAGGCGGCTGGCGGTGCTGTGCTGCTCCTAGACGTGGGCGATGCTGAGGAGAAATCGCTGCTGGAAAGCGATGTCACCAAAGGAGCAGTGGTGATGGCACTGCTCAGCGCGGCTGGCTATCATGCTATGGCTGTCGGCAATGGCGCCCCCCTCGCGTACGGTCCCCAGTGCCTGCCCGACATGGCGGCCGCGGCATCCTTCCCTCTGCTGGCCGCCAACTTCACCTGGGCCGAAAGCGGAGAGATGGTGGAAGGCGTGACACCTGCGGTGCTGCTGGTTGCTGGCGGGGTGAGCGTGGGGCTCATCGGGCTAGCTCCCCCCTTCGATTTCTGGTCCCTGTTTGGTGTGGACGTGCCCCAGGGCATCGAGGCAGTGCGTCATTGGCGGGACAAGTTACGGGCGCAGGGAGCAACGGTCATCGTGGTGCTTTCCCACCAGGGATCGCGCAGCGACCGGCAGTTGGCGCAGGCGGTGGATGGCCTGGACGTGATCATCGGCGGACACCTTCACGAAGAGCTCCCCGAGGGGCTGTGGGAGGGAGAGACACTCATCTGCCAGGCGGGCGATTATGGTCGCTTCCTGGGCCGCGTTGATCTGACGGTAGACGATGTCACCGGCCGCGTGACCGAGAAGCAAGCCCGGCTGCTGCTACTGGACGAGAGCCTCGGGCCAGACCCTGCCGTGGCCCTCGAATGGCAGCGGCAGCAAGCCCTCGTCGCCGAGATGCTCGAGCAGCCCATCGGCGAGACGATAGCTCCGTTGCCGCACGATCCATTGCGGGAGTCGCCCATGGGCAACTTCCTGGCCGACGTCCTGCGGGAGCGGATGGACACCCAGGTGGCCCTTTGCATCAGCGGCAGTCTCCATGAGGGACTGCCGGGTGGCACGGTCACATTGGGCGACATGTGCAATGCCTGTTCGTCGCCAGGGAATCCAGGCCGCACCATACTGACAGGTGCGCAACTGCGAGAGATGCTCAGCC
>DFBV01000008.1:0-10318 GCA_002366755.1 Anaerolineales bacterium UBA3071 | reverse complement strand
GTCTGGGTGGGCGAGAAGTCGCTGCGAGACGATGAGCGATACACCATCGCCGCCACCGACTTCGAGATGGGCGGCATGACCTACCGCGGTCTGGAAGACGGTATTCCAGGCGTGAGCTTCACCATCCCCCCAGAGGCCGTGGAGTACGAACTGCCCACCGTGCTGCGGGAGGCGATTGAGGACTATCTGCGGCGACACTCGCCGGTGCCAGTGCCGGACCTCGGGCGGCTAGTCGTCAGCGGAAGAGCGGGAAGCTGGTAGATTGGTAGATTGGTAAGTTGGTAGATTGGTCAGCAAAGCGGCACCAATCTACCGATGTACCTGTCAAGGAGAATCGGACAGAACACATGAACCCTCGGCCGACCGTGTCGCTGGCGCAGATGGACTGCCGCCTCGGCGAGCCGGAACCGAACGAAGCGCAGGCGGAAGCGTTCATCGCCGAGGCGGCGCGGCGAGGCTCGGACCTGGTGCTGCTGCCGGAGCTTTGGCGCAGCGGCTTCGATCTGGCCAACGGCGCGCGGTACGCCGCCCCGCTGGGCACGGGGCCGTTCGCCTGGCTGGCAGAACTGGCACGAACACACGGCCTGTGGATCGGTAGTTCGCTGCTGGAGGCGAGAGAGGGAGGGATCTTCAACACAGCCACCCTCTTCTCACCCACCGGGGAACTGGCCGGCGTGTACCGCAAGGTTCACCTCTTCGGCCTGATGGAGGAGGATCGCTACCTGGTCGCAGGGAACGCCGCGCCGGTATTCGACCTGCCCTGGGGCCGCAGCGCGCTGGCCGTCTGCTACGACCTGCGGTTTCCGGAACTGTTCCGCCACTACGCCCTGGAGGGAGCCGTGCTGGTCATGCTCCCCGCGCAGTGGCCCCGCCGCCGCGTGGACGTCTGGTGGACGCTGATACGGGCGCGGGCGGCGGAGAACCAGCTCTTCTTGCTGGCCTGCAACCGCGTGGGCAAGAGTGAGGAGACCCCCTTCGGCGGCCACTCGGCAGTCGTAGACCCCTGGGGCAACGCCATCGTCGAGGGGGGCGAGACGGCGATACTGCTCACGGCGGTGGTGGAGATAGAACGAGTGGCCGAAGCGCGGGAGCACATCCCGGTATTCCGCGACCGCCGGCCGGATGTCTACGGGACTGGTCGCCAGTAGACTGGTAAATTGGTAGATTGGGAAGTTGGTCAACAGACCCAATATACCAATGTCCCAGTCTACCAATGTACCGACCAAGGAGAGGAGATGAGCGACTTGAAACGGGAATGCTTTGACGACGAAGGGGCGACGATTGTCGTCGAAGTCATCCAACAGGAGGGGACGTGCACCGCCGGCCACCGGGTGGGCGATCAGGTGACCTTCGACGGGCTGCACGTGCGGGGCAGGCTGTGCATTCACGCCCTGTACTCGATGCTGCCCAAGGTGTTCGCCCTGCGCTACGGCGCGCAATTCCCCTGGCTGCGGGACAAAGACGTGGCCACACATGCCTGTCCCGATGCTTTCAATCCGGTCGTCTTCCAGATACGGCGGCGGCGCGATGAGCCTCAAGAAACGTGAGCGGTGTGCCAGGGGCAACCTGGCCTGCGACTGGCTGCCGCTGGCGCTTCTGGCAGTGGTGGTGATCGCAGGTTGCGCAGCGCAGCCGACCCCCACTCCCACGCCGCTGCCCAGCCCTTCCCCCACGGCTGCAGCCCCCTTGCCCGCCGTCAACGCCGAGGTCAACGTCTACCTGCTGCTGGTGCGGCCGGTGACCACAGACTTCGCCATCCTCTATGCCCGCGACCAGCCAGCGAGCGTGCTGGAAGCGCTGGTCGAGGAACTGGACATGATTGACCCTCCTCCGGAGATGGCTGAGGCCCACCGCCTGCTAAAGGAAGGGTATCAACTGCTGGCCGAGGGGACGGCCATGCTGGAAGATCATCCGGACCCTGCCTTGCGTTCGGAGGCCATCTTCATGCAGGACTGGGGCGTGCGGCAGTTATGGGAGCACCGCCGCCTGGTGGCAGAGTACTTGGCACAGGCTGAGCGGGAGCAAGAGCAGTGACACCATGATAATCATCCGACGTGAAAGACCAAAAACGGAGCTGAGGGAAGGAGCGCTGGCAGAGCGGGAAGGGGTAGTGAAGTACCTGCCCGAGTTCGATAGGGTGTGAGGAAGTGGCCCAATGCTATGCGAAAGGGCCACCTGGTTTTGACAAAGGGCATAAGGCAGGTATAATCCCATACGGGACCGCGCATCGAAAAACAAAGCGAGTCGAAAGGCTGCTTGCTGAATACCAGCCACTTCAAGCTGGTATATTGGTAAACTGGTAGATTGGGCAATCGCCCTACCAGTTTACCAGTTTACCAATATACCAATCTACTAACAACCAAGGAGGATCGAGACTCTGATGACCAAGAAATGGGTGTATCCCTTCAGCGAAGGTGACAGGGACATGCGCAACCTGCTCGGCGGCAAAGGCGCCGGGCTGGCGGAGATGACCAACATCGGCCTGCCGGTGCCGCCGGGCTTCACCATCACCACCGAGGCCTGCACCGCCTACTTCGAGGCTGGCGAACAGTTCCCCGAAGGGATGTGGGAGCAGGTATTGCAGGCCATGAAGACGGTAGAGGAACAGGCGGGCAAGAAGTTCGGCGATCCCAGCAATCCCCTGCTGGTCTCCAGCCGCTCCGGTGCTCGCGTCTCCATGCCCGGCATGATGGACACCGTGCTCAACATCGGCCTCAACGCCGACACGCTCCAGGGCCTGGCCAAGCTGACCGGCAACGAGCGCTTTGCCTGGGATGCCTATCGCCGCCTCATCCAGATGTTCGGGAACATCGTTAAGGGGATAGACCGCCAAACCTTTGAGCACATCCTGAACGAGTACAAGGCCAAGACCGACGGCGGCCAGGACACTGACTTGACCACCGACATGCTCAAGGATGTGGTTAAGGGCTTCAAGGCGCTCTACAAGAAGGAGTTGGGCGAGGAATTTCCCGACGATCCCTACGAGCAACTCTACCAGGCTACTGCTGCCGTCTTCGACTCCTGGTTCGGAGCGCCGGCTGTGGCCTACCGCAATGCCGAAGGACTGTCCCATGACTGGGGCACCGCCGTCAACGTGCAGACGGTGGTTTTCGGTAACATGGGCTGGGACTCCGGTTCTGGCGTGGGCTTCACCCGCAATCCGGCCACCGGCGAAAAGGCGGTGTACGGCGAATACCTGCTCAACGCCCAGGGCGAGGACGTGGTGGCCGGCATCCGCACCCCACATCCCGTGGCCGACATGGAAGAACAGTTGCCCGAGGCCTGCCAGGAGTTGATGCCGATTTACGACCTGCTGGAGCACCATTACCGCGATATGCAGGACCTGGAGTTCACCATCGAGCGGGGCAAGCTGTGGATGCTCCAGACCCGTACAGGGAAGCGCACTGCGGCGGCGGCGGTCAAGATCGCTGTGGATATGGTGAACGAGGGTCTCATCACCAAAAAGGAAGCCCTGCTGCGTGTCACGCCGGATCAAGTGAACCAGATCCTGCACCCACAGTTCGACCCCAAGGCCGTTGAGGAGGCCAAGGAGAGCGGGCAACTGTTGGCGAAAGGCCTCAACGCCTCCCCTGGAGCGGCCACTGGCATCGCTGTCTTCAACGCTGACCGGGCCGCGGAATTGGGCGAGGCCGGCCAGGCAGTGATCCTGGTGCGCCCGGAGACTAACCCCGAGGACGTACACGGCATGGAGAAATCGCAGGGCGTGCTCACTCAGCACGGCGGCATGACGTGTGTGGCTGGTGAGACAAAGGTCTTGACCGATCAGGGTTTTCTCACCGCCGAAGAAGCTTACAACCACCTAGCGCGTGGCGAGCAGTTGCGCATTATGGCCTTTGACCATCGCTCTGGTCACTCGGTCTGGCGTAACGTGATCGCGACCGGCCTGCGACAGGCAGATGTTTGCACTGTCGTCGTCTCGCAAACCGGCAGGGCTCAGCACAACACGCTGCGTCTCACCCCCGATCACAAGATGTTCATAGTGCAGAACCGCCAACTCCGAAAGAAGAGACTGGCAGACTGCTTGAACGACGGCGACTTCCTCTGTGTTCCTGGCTATATCCCTCCACAGGACGAAGCGCTGGTACATGAAGCTGCCCTGGCTTACTCCGCAGGCGCCATCTTCACCGATGGCTACGTGAACCTCAAGCCGACTAAAGGCAGCGTTACCTTCATCCAGAAGAACACTCCCGAGAAGCAGCCTTTCATTGAGGCAGTGCATACCTCCTTCGCCAAAGCGTTCGGAACCCCTTTCACCTACACTCGTCAGCGCCAGACAGAGGCGACACTCAGAGGCCGCGCCATTGCGGGGGATGTGCAGGATTCCATTTGCTTCCATCGGGAACCCGCCCAGGTACTAACCGACACCTGGCAAGGCATGGTGCGGTGGGTGCTGTCACTGGATCGAGGTTCATTGGTGCACTTCCTGGCCGGTGTGCTCGACGGGGATGGTACGTTCAACGCAGAAGGTCATCGTATCAACCTCTTCGTGGGCAAAGAGAGGCTTCTACAAGGGATCGTCGCTGCCTATTTGCGCCTGGGGATCGTGCCTCAGGTGACGAACAACCGCGACATCTACAACGTCCAGGTCAGCGCTGGATTCGCCGAGGTGCTGGAACAAGCGAAGCGGGTGAAGGGCCGGGAACGCAACCGGCTATACAACCATCGCCTTTTATCCGTGCGTTCCCTCTTTGCCGATGTAGTTGACCAGGTCAACTACATGGGTCGCGTGCGCGAGGGGATCAAACGCAACATCCTGTTTGGAGCCGACAAGATTGAGCGTGATCTGCTCCCCATTTGCCCGCCGCAGGTGAAGAGTGAAATAGAGGCACTACTGAACTCGGATTTGCGTATGTACCGTATGCGTCAGGTAGGTGACTTGGAGCCAGCACCGGTTTACAATTTCGAGGTGGACGCGACGGACGAACTAGACAGGAACTTCGTCGTGTTCACCAAGCAATACACGCCTGTGTTGATTAGCAATTCTCACGCCGCCGTCGTAGCTCGCGGTTGGGGCAAGCCTTGCGTGGCCGGCTGCGAGGCCATCAAGGTCAATCCGGCCACCCGCAGCTTCTCCGTGGACGGTCGAGAAATCAAGGAAGGCGACTTCATCTCCATTGATGGGGCCACAGGCGAGGTCTTCGCCGGCCTGATCAGAACTGTGCCGCCCAGCTTCGAGGAGCAGGTGGAGCTGAACACACTGCTGGGGTGGGCCGACAAGGTACGGCGGCTGGGCGTACGCGCCAACGCTGATGTCGAGAAGGATGCTCGACAGGCGCGAGAGTTCGGCGCCGAAGGCATCGGCCTCTGCCGCACCGAGCATATGTTCTTCGATGAGCGGGCGCGGGACGCCGTGGTGCGCATGATCATAGCCGAGAGCGACGAGGAGCGCCTGGCCGCGCTGAACGAGATGCTGCCCTTCCAGGAAAAGGACTTCGAGGGCGTCTTCGAGGCCATGGATGGCCTGCCGGTCATCATGCGCCTCATTGACCCACCCATGCATGAGTTCCTGCCGCCGCGCGAGGAGCTGATCGAGGAGCTGACCCGGCTGCGCTGCACCGACCCCGAGTCACCCGAACTGACCGAGAAGGAAAAGATGCTCCAGGTGGTCAACTCCCTCTGGGAGGTCAACCCGATGATGGGTCTGCGCGGCTGCCGCGCCGGCATCATGTACAAAGGCTTGACCGAGATGCAGACCCGCGCCTACTTCCAGGCCGCCTGCCGCTGCGCCAAGCTGGGCATCGAGGTCATCCCCGAGGTGATGATCCCCCTGGTGGGCCACGTCAACGAGCTCAAGCTGGAGCGCGAGAAGCTGGAGGCTGTTGCCAAGCAGGTGATGGAGGATGAAGGCATCGAGGTCGAGTACATGTTCGGCACCATGATCGAGATCCCGCGCGCGGCTCTGACTGCCGACGAGGTCGCCGAGTACGCCCAGTTCTTCTCCTTCGGCACCAACGACCTCACCCAGATGACCTACGGCTACTCTCGAGACGATGCCCAGGGCAAGTTCCTGATGCAGTACGTGGAGCAAGGCATCCTCCCCTTCGACCCCTTCGAGTCTATTGATCAGACCGGCGTGGGCAAGCTGATGAAGATGTGCGTCGAACTGGGCCGCAAGGCCCGACCGGACATCGAGATCGGCATCTGCGGCGAGCACGGCGGCGAGCCCAGGTCCATCGAGTTCTGTCACAAGCTCGGGCTCGACTACGTGAGCTGCTCCCCCTTCCGCGTGCCCATCGCCCGGCTGGCTGCCGCACAGGCGGCACTCAAGAACGCGTGACGTGGACAGAGTTCCGACGTCTAGAAAGACAACGGGCGTCGTATTGAACGGAACTTGCTAAACCAGTGGCGGCGCCGCAGAGCGCCGCCACTGTGCTTTGGTGCCCGTTGCCCGAAAAGTGCAGCGCACTTGGAGCACATCCCAAAACCGCAGAGCCAACATGCTGTCGGCGGCTGGAAGCCGCCTCTCCAGGGCTTTCGTATAGTAGAAGTACCGAGCACATGCGTTGTACCCTGCTCCGAGCCCCCCTCGTGGAGAAGAGAATGACCGAAAAGGCCCGTCACCGGCTCTGGCTGCTGCTGGGTTTGCTCCTGCTCTTGGTAATGGGACAAAGCGCTGTCGCCGCGCCAGAGGTTCCTTGGCCTGTGGTTACCCTCAGCAAGTCAGTCTCCCCCAGCTCGACGGACCCGGATGGCACCGTCACCTACACCATAACCTTGACCAACTCCGGCGACGTAGCCGCACAGGGCGTGACGGTGGTGGACACGCTGCCCAACGGCTTCGGCTATAAATTCGGTTCCAGTCGCGTCTACGCCAACGGTATTCTCATCAGCAGCAGCAACCCCAACGTCAGCGGCCGCAATCTGACCTGGAGCAATCTCTCTGTCCCCGAACGGCGCGGCGATAGCTTCTACGGCATGCACACCTTCGTCCAGGAACGCTGCGAGACATGGTACTTTAGCTGGCAACTGGACCGCGTGCGAGAGTTGATGGGCTACGGAGCCTGGGTCAAGCAGCTCTTCTATGGCATCACCCCCCAGACGCAGGGGCCCCACATCTGTTGGGTTGACTTCGTCAACGCCGCCTACGACCGAGGGCTCAAGCCGGTGATCCGCCTGCAGGGAGAGCACGCCGGCTCCTATTGGCACAAGCCGCCCGCCGACTCGCCGGGCAACTACAGCTCTATCGCCTGGGCCTTCCAGCGGGTGGTAGCCGGGCTGCCGCGTCGCGATGGCCACCGCCTCTACATTGAGATCTGGAACGAACCCAACCTGAACATAGAGTGGGGCAACGCAGCCAACGCCGTCGAGTACGGCCACTTCCTGGAGCAAACGGCGGCGGCCATCCGTTCCCTGGGCGACAGCCGTATTGTCGTCCTCAATGGCGGCCTCTCGCCAGGGGGCGATATCGATCCGCTCACCTTCATCGACCAGATGGTTGCCAATGTGCCCACTTCCCTCTGGGCCTGGGACATCTGGTCAGCCCACCCCTATCCCAGCAACCACCCTCCCGAGTACAACATCCACCGTGGCAGCGCCACCTATCCACAACTGACCATTGACAGTTACCGACGGGTGCTGCAACAACTGGCCAACTGGGGGCGACCCTACGTCAAGGTGCTGCTCACCGAGACGGGCTACAACCTCTGGAACGGCACCTTCAATTGGGAAGGCTACCCGACCATTAACGAGAGCAACCGCGCAGACTACATCAAGCGAGCTTTCCGCGACTACTGGATCGCTTGGCCTGAAATCGTGGGCATCTGCCCCTATGAACTGTCGGATCCCTTGGCAAACTGGATTCAATGGGACTGGCTCACCGCCGGCGGCGATGCCCATGATCAATACGGTGCGGTGCAGTCCTTGGACAAGATCTCTCCCTATGCCTACAGCAACCTGACAATCACGTTCCGAGCTACGGCGGCCAGCTCCAGCGGCACCTACTACAACGACCTAGCCGCTACAGCCAGCAACACCACCATCAGCCCGCGCTACGGCGTGGCTCCTGTCTCCGTCGTCGGGCCGACGCCAACACCCACCATCACGCCGACGCCAACGGACACGCCCACGCCAACGGACACGCCCACGCCCGCCGACACACCTACGATCACGCCGACACCCACACCAACGCCAACAGTGACGCCAACGCCAACCCCGTTCCCCACCTGCGTGCCCGATGGCTGGGAGCCGGACGATACGCCGGGCCAGGCCTCGCTTGCCGCCACCGACGGCAGCGTGCAGTACCATACCTTCCACCACTCGCAAGACGAGGATTGGGCCCGCTTCCCGGCTCAGGCAGGCGTCTCCTACCTCGTGGAGACCAGCATGTTGGGCTACGGAGCGGATACGCAGTTGGCGATCTTTGGCCCCGACGGGCAGACCCTCCTGGCAGAAAACGACGATTGCCAAGACCACCCACGCTCCTGCGTCCTCTGGCCTGCGACGACCAATAACACCGCTTATGTGCGCGTGCGCTCCTCTACCCCTGTCGGTGCCACCTGCAAGGGTTATGACTATTTCCTCAGCGTCCGCGCTCTGTCCCACAGCATCCACCTGCCGCTGCTCACTCGTGACCTCTGGACGACAGCGGCCAGCCGTCCTGCTGGACGATCCGCGCGTTCCTTCTCCGCGACGGATGGCCCCGCGCACAGCCTGCTTGTACATTCATATACAGGCTGGCTCTACGCCGCCAGCGATGGCTTGCTGACGGTCAGCGATCCCGCCAGCGGCGCGGTGCTGGCGCGAGTGTCCATCGGACAGCAGCCGCGAGGGATGGCTTTGGATCCTGTCGCCGGGCGGCTGTACGTGACCAGTTGGGAGCGCGGCAGCGTGGCTGTGTTCGATGCCCGCAGCGGTCAGCGACTGGCCGAAGCCCGCGGCCTGCTCTGGCCCAGTGGCCTGGCACTGGCAGGAGGGCAACTCTATGTCGCCGAGACCGCTGCCCACCGCCTGCTCATCCTGGACAGCCAGACCGCCGAGCGCCGGGGAGAGATTGGACTGGGGCCAGGTCCCTACACCCTGGCAGCCAGCGCGGACGGCGAGCGAGTCTATGTGGCATTGGCAGGCAGCGACGAGGTGGCGGTGGTGGAAACGGCGCAGGATGAAGTGATCGCCCGCACTGCATTGGGCGGTCTGGGCTTCCCGCAGGACATCGCCGTCGACACCACTACGGGGCGCGTGTATGTCGTCTACCTGCTGGCCCCTCGGTACCGCAACGTGGCCATCATCGATGGGCGGAGCGGCAAACAGGTGGCCGTCATCGCCGCCAACCTTGAACTCCCACTGGACGGTGCGCAGGCGCTGGCGGTGGACGCGGCGCGGCAGCGGCTCTACGTCAGCGATGCTGGCGGATTGCAGGTCTTCTCCACGGTCACCAACAAGTGGCTGAAGAAGCACCCCGCCGAAGGCCCCGCCAATCCCTTCGGCCTGGCAGTAGACCCGCGGCGAGGCCAAGTCTATGCCGCGCTGCCAGGGGACAAGAAGCAACTCGCCGTTTACCCCTAGCAGACCGCTCCTGTCGCCTATGTCCACCGTTCGTAGGCATCTTGGCAAAACTGGAGTGCATCGTCTTCGACGATGCACCAAAGTCGGAAACTTTGCACTCCGATGTAGGAGAAGGATTCTCAAATGCGATGGCCCTGACCGGCCGTCTCAACGTTTGACACTCAAGGCTGACTCCTGTATAATCATCCATAGGAGCCAGAGCAACAATGAGCGTGGTAGACGAGATCAAGGAGCGGCTGGACATCGTTGAGGTCGTGTCCCGTTACGTGCCGCTGAAGAAGGCGGGACGGAATTACAAGGGAAACTGCCCCTTCCACGCGGAGAAAACGCCCTCCTTCGTCGTCTTCCCGGAAACCGGAACCTGGCACTGTTTCGGCGCTTGCGGAACCGGCGGCGACATCTTCAGCTTCATCATGAAGCAGGAGAACGTGGATTTCGCCGAAGCGCTGCGGATTCTGGCGCCCATGGCGGGTGTTACGCTGGAGCCTCTGGGCCCTGCTGCCTCGGCCAAAGAGAAGCGACGCAAGCATTTGCTGGAGATCACTGCCACGGCAGCGGCTTACTATCACCGACTGCTTCTGGACGATGCGGGGGAACGAGCCCGTGGCTACCTGGCACAACGGCAGTTGACACTGGAAACTGCCGAGCTCTTCCACTTGGGCTACGCGCCAAACGGCTGGGACGGGCTTCAGCGCCACTTGCGCAGCCAAGGCTACGCTCTTGCCGACCTGGAAGCGGCAGGGCTCATCATCGCCCGTGCTGATGGCACCGCCTACGATCGCTTCCGAGACCGGCT
>DFBV01000064.1:18276-19049 GCA_002366755.1 Anaerolineales bacterium UBA3071 | reverse complement strand
GCGGTTTTGACAATTCCTCAATGTTATGGTACTATACAGAAAAGTGTAGCGTTCGCTCCCGATTGGCAGCCACTGAGGATAGTGTGCCTTCACGGCGATGGATTGACGATGTGGTCCTGGCGGTTCCGGCGCTGGGCCTGGGGAGGTGACCCATGGGTGACTGCGCTTGTATCGTAAACCCAAGCCAAACCACTGGACCTGAATGGCCACTCCTCTTCGTTGAAATCACCCCTGCCTGCAACAGTGTCTGTATTGGTTGCAGCAACGCTTTCCCTCACAACCGCTCACCTGAGCCGTTGTCAGCACAAGAATGGTGTGCTGTCCTCGACCGCATTGCACCAAGTACATCTTGGCTGAAAATCACCGGCGGGGAGCCAACGCTGCATCCGGAGTTCGAGGAGATCATCGAACACGTCGCAGCATTGGGTACTCCCTTCACGCTGTTCACCAACGGACGCTGGCTGGAACCTGAGCGATTGGTGCATTTTCTGGCTGGCGTCCCGCAACTCGATGGGTTGCTTATCTCTCTCCACGGTGCCAGTGCCCCATCCCACGAAGCGTTCACCTGCACGCCAGGCTCTTTCGAGGAGACGGTCGCCAACATCCAATTGGCAGTTGATGCTGGGCTCAAGGTGACCACCAGCACTGTCCTCACCCACTACAGTTGCCCTGAAGTGGAAGCCATCGTCGCTCTGGGCCAGGAAATGAGCGCTGACCATGCAGCCTTTCAGCGCTTTATCGGCGCGGCGCTGCCCGAAATTGAACCAGGCGAG
>DFBV01000064.1:11925-18259 GCA_002366755.1 Anaerolineales bacterium UBA3071 | reverse complement strand
GGCAACGGGCGTGGGCCGAAGGGAAACGGCACGCTGGTACGCTTCGGCACGCCCATTCCGCACTGCTTTGCTGCCAACAGTTCCTATGGATGTCGAGCTGGCACTGGCCAGGCCACCATTGACCCCTGGGGCAATGTCCGACCTTGCAATCATGCGCCGCTGGCGTGCGGCAATCTGCTGACGCAATCGCTGGAAGAGATTTGGCATTCGGTGGCGATGGAAGCGTGGCGGGGAATGATCCCCGAAGAGTGCAGGAGATGCGAGGAATTCGAGGTGTGTCGTGGGGGCTGCTGGGCGACGGCGATGTTGCGAGGGCTGCGAAGCGACCCGTTGATGAAAGCACCTGTTCGCTTGGTTGATTGGATACCATTGCCTCACCAAGAGATGCCGATTGAGCGCCACCTTGCTCCCCTCGTCTAGAGATCATCATTGAAGAGGCTATCCGGACTCGGGGATAGCCTTTGTGCTATATGGCGAGAATGGCCCAGTCACAGTTTGGACATAGACACGTGAAATGGAAACTACTATCCTGAGAGAACTGATTGCACTAAGCATCGCCACAACCGCCCTGACAACGTTGCTGGGCCTTTTGAACCAAGGGGTTGTTGGGGGGCTGTTCCTGGGCGTGCCGGCGGGCATTGCCTGTTCACTCTGCTGGGGAGGTTTCAAGTTGTATGGGCGGATAGGTTTGCTGATAGGTATCCTCCTCGCCGCTTTCTTGGGATACTTTCTCGGCAGGATGTTCGGCAAGCGCCGCGGCGGTCTGTTCGTGGCCTTTCTCTGGTTGGGTTACTGCGCCGCTTGCGCCGTGGGCTATTGGGCTGCTGGCTGGGTGGGATGGCTCACCATCACTCTGCCCAGCATGGTCTTGTTTTGGTATAGCCTGTGGCGCTTCTCCGGACGGTTGCTGCCGTTGCAGATACAGAGACGACCGAGGTGGCTCCGGCGCTATTTGCTGAGACGCCTGTTTGCCCCACACCAGATTGATAACCAGGTGCAACGGGAAAGACACTATCGTTATCAGTCCTTTCGTGCCCTCCTCACCTACTCCTCAGGCACAAACTACCCCTACTACGTTGTCAAGGGCGGAAAGCGAGAGACGCGGGTAGATGGCAACCCCTACGGACAGTTCTTCGCCGGGCCGGGAATCGTCATCACCGAGCCGCATCAAGCCGCGGTCATCACCGACGGGATGGAAGTCAAAGAGATAGCCGCTCCTGGGTTGGCCTTCACGGGCCTCTTCGATAGAGTGGATCAGATCGTGGACCTGCGGCCGCAACTGAAAGCCTTCTATGTGGAAGCGTTCACGGAAGATGGCATCCGCATCCGGGTACTGGCTTTCGCTTTCTTCAAGATTCGTGCCCACCCACAGCAACAGGGCAGATTCTGGGTAGATGGGGAAAGTGACCAAGCGATCCTACAGGTGATGCGCGCCCAGCCGGTTGAAGAGGCTGAGAGGCGGGACTGGGACGATCTGGTGCCGATGACCGCCCGACGCATCCTTCAGGACATCATCAGCCAGTATCGCTGTAATGAGTTGTGCGCCGGCGACCAGCCGGATTGGCTTCCGCATGGGGAGATCCCCTGGGAAGTGATCAGAAGAGAGTTTGCAGCCCAGCTTACGAACGCCATGGCTGCCAAGTGCGAGGCCATTCAGATCCTGGGCGCTGGTATCGCCAACCTCGAACCGGTGGAGCGTGGCGTGATGCAACGGCGCATCGAAAACTGGCGCACAGAGTGGACGCGCAAGATGATGATCCAAATGGGCAGGGGAGAGACCGAAGCCATGCGCCTGATCTCCCAGGCACGCGCCCAAGGGCAGGCAGAGGTGATCCGCATCCTCAGCAAAGAAGCTGAGGATATGGATACGGTAGATAAGGACATCCTGGCTGACGTGCTGACTCTGCGTCTGCTGGAAGCTCTGGAGAGCATGGCTCGCAGGCCACCCGTGCAGCAGTTGTTGCCCGCCGAAGCCACGGAGACGATGAAATACTTGCGGCGTGCGATAGGGGAAGGCAGCTCGGCCAAAGTCCAGGAGCCAGGTGGATGATATGGCTATCAATCCCATACGGGTGATGCGGGTTTTGTGGCGCGCTTTCTGCGTAGTAGCCCCCCTTCTTTTCATCATACTGATCTTCAGCGCGGGTACAGAATTGCACGCCCATGGCATCCCGCTGGCTGACTTTCGGCGTCTGCGGGAGTTCTGGCCGGCGATCATGCGCGACATGCTCCCCGGCTTGGCGGCCATGCTCCTTGCCTATTGGTTGGCAGCCCGCTTTGTGCGCTCTCTCTACGGATTACAGAAGTTGAAACAAGGCTTCGACTTCCTATGGCGCTGGCGGTTTGGTCAGGCGGGATTCAAGCCCTATTTGCTGATCCAAGAAGGACGTATTTCCAAAGACAAGGACAAAGTGCTGACACGCATTGGAGGGCCAGGCAATTTGGTGATCTATCACGATAGCGCCGTGGTCTTGGAACGAGCCGGCCGCCTCACTCGGGTGGAACCATCGGACTTTGTCCCTGTTGAGGCTTTTGAAAAAGTCTACAAAGCCATTGACCTGCGGCCGAAGCGGAAGACGTATGAGGTCAAGGCGATGACGAGAGAGGGCATTCGTGTCACTTGTGAGGTTGACCTCAGATACCAAATCAAAGGCAGGAGGGATAAAGAGCCCACCGAGAGGCTACCTTACCCTATGTTACGCTGGGAAGTGCTCAAGGCCGCCACCTGCACGTGGAAATGTGAGCCACTGCCAGGCGTCATTGAGGACGAGGAGCTGGATTGGGAGAAACTGGTGATTCTCGCCCATGTGGAAACGGTTCTCCGTTCTGTCTTGGCTCGCTATCCCCTCGACCAACTCATCGGACCGGCAGGTTGGGAGGAGGACGAACCACACCCCCGACAGGAGATAAGGGAGGAGTTGGAGCGGAGGCTGCGCTCCGGCGTCCGCGAACTGGGGGTGGAAATCCTGAGCGTTGGCCTCGGCGACATCGTGGTGCAGGATGAGGTCACCGAGCAGTGGATCGCCGCCTGGAAGGCAAAGTGGGAACGTCAAATGATGCAACGCCGGGCAGAGGGCGAGGCGGAATATGTGGCTCAGGTGGAAACGGCCAAAGCGCAGGCCCAGGCGGAGATGATCCTGGAGCTTACACAGACTCTGCGGTCTCTGGTGGCCGATGACGGCGCATTGCGCGGCCGCCTGGGTCTTTTGCGCATCATCGCCATGCTCAGGCACGTGTCCCACGATCCTCGGACTCAGTCCTTCCTCCCCGAGAGAACGATGAGCGCTTTGACCGTACTCCAGGATGTGATTGTCGGGACGGAGGGGCAACAGGGATCTTAATGTAACGCTATCCTTGCAACAGCGCCGATGCTCTACGCTGTGGGATTCAAGGCCAGCGGGAATGGATGGGAGGAGAGATGATCAACTTGCCGTCGCTTCTGACCCCCTCTTCGTTGCTATACTGCAAGGACCTACAACCGGATGCCAAGGCATTGTCGGAAGAGTGCCAGGAAATTTGTGCAGAAGACTGTTGGGCAAAGGTGGAGCAGATCGCACAAAAGGCTGAGGAGCTACAAGAGGTCGGAGGAGATTGGATTGGCTGTGCAGTAGTTCTCCTCCGTCTAGGTGACCTATGTCGGAAAGTAGGAAAACTTGGGCCAGCGCAAAGGTTCTGCGAACAAGCCAGAAAGATATTTCATCGTTACCAGTTCGTGCCTGAGCAGCGCTACAACGAGGCCATAGCAACCTATGCCTTGGGGCTTGTGAACCAGTCGCTGGGCAATGAGAGAGAAGCCCAACGCTGTTATGAGCAGGCGCTGCGATTGTTTGAACGAGCGAAGAAACACTGGCAAGACGTTAAGAACACGAAGCGGGCCAAATGCTGCGAGCAAGTCTCCTTGTGGATTGAGAAGCTGATCGAGCACGTGAGGTATGTCCGCTCTCGCGGAAAACTAACCGCATCCTCACATTCTGTGTTCATCTGCCCTTGGCCAATCGTCAGTCAGAAGGAATGCTTAGCAGCCGACCTGGAAGTCGGCGGGTATATTCCGGTTTCTCAAGCGCGCATTGGTGACCACGCGTTCCAAGTATACTCGACTGAGTACCCGACATTAACCCTGAAGCCTGGTGAGGGGTACTGCGTAGTGAAGGTAACCGAGCGAGGGATGCCTGATGCAAGTCTCGAGAAGGGAGATTATGCGTTGATACAAGAAGGAGAAGATGCTGGAGGCGTCGCTGTGACACTGGACCAGCGTGGAGAAGCACTCTTTGGCCAATTCGAGCATCTTAAGGATGGGCGCGTCCGCTTCACTCCCTCAGATCCAAACAAGCCCCCGCGTATCATCGGCGCCCCTGAAGATATCTTAACGGGTGTCATCGTTGGCAAACTCAAGCTAGCTTGAAGCGACGTCACGAAATGGACACCCCTCACATCCTCATCCTCGGCGCTTCGGCCATTGATACCAAGGGCCGCGCGGGCAGTCCCATTCTTCCCAGCACGCCCAACCCCGGCGACATCCGCGTCAGCATAGGTGGCGTGGCGCGCAGTATCGCTGAGAACCTGGCACGGCTGGGGCTGCCCGCCCTGCTGCGCTCCTGCTCTGGAGAGAGATGAGAGAAAGCGCCCACCACCTCCACGTCCGACCAGAGATCATCGAAGCGTTGCAGCAGGGTTTACCCATCGTTGCCCTGGAATCGACCGTCATCGCCCACGGCTTGCCGTTTCCGCAGAATATGGAGACGGCCTTGTCTTTGGAGGAGGTTGTCCGCCAGGAAGGCGGTGTGCCGGCCACCATCGGCATCATCGGTGGGACGCTGCGCGTGGGGCTGTCGTCCGAGGAGATCGAGCGGCTGACAACAGCCTCAGGGGTACGCAAAGTCAGCCGCCGCGATCTGCCGCTGGTCGTGGCGCACAAAGAAGACGGCGCAACGACGGTGGCGGCGACGATGTGGATCGCCCACCAGGCGGGCATTCAGGCCTTCGCCACCGGCGGCATTGGCGGCGTGCACCGCGGCCAGCCCTTCGACGTCTCCGCCGATCTGCCCGAACTGGCGCAGACGCCCGTGGCCGTGGTGTGCAGTGGAGCCAAGGCCATCCTCGACCTGCCGCTGACGCTGGAGTGGCTGGAGACCCACGGCGTGACCGTGCTGGGCTATGGCACCGACCGCTTCCCCGCCTTCTACAGTCGAGGTAGCGGCCTGCCGGTGGACGCCCGCGTGGATACCCCACAAGAAGTGGCGGTCATCTTCCGGGCGCAGCGGACGCTGGGGTTGCCCGCGGGGTTACTGGTTGGCGTGCCCGTGCCGGCCTGGGCGGAACTGCCGGCCGATGTCATGGAAACAGCCATCGCTGAGGCGTTGGCGGCAGCTGAGGCAAGGAGCATACGCGGCAAGGACCTCACGCCGTTCTTGCTGGCTGAAGTTAGCCAGCGCACCGGCGGCGCCAGCCTGCGGGCCAACCTGGCCTTGCTGGAGAACAACGCCCGCGTGGCAGCGAAGATCAGTCGCATGGTCGCTTAGTCTTGGTGGTCGCGTGGTCGTTTAGTCTGTTAGTCGCGTCGTCACTTGGTCTTGCGAACCACCATGCCTCTTGACCATCTGACTACGCGACTATCTGACCACCTGACTATGCGACCACTGACATGGAAGATTTGACAAGGAAACCGGTGTTGTGTACAATGGATACATAATAGAAGTATTGATGGAGGATATGTATGACTGATACAGTCCGGGTTTCCTTAGTCTTTCCCCGGCAACTCTGGGAAGAGGTTAAACGAATCATCCCTGCTGGGAAGCGCTCACGAGTGATCAGTGAGGCTACGGCGCAGGAACTCCGGCGGCGGCGACGCTTGGAGAGCGTCGAACGGCTACAGGCACTCCAGGAGGAGTTCCGGCAGAAGTATGGTGAGATGCCCAGTAGCGTCGAGGACATCCGCCAGATGCGGGAGGAGCGAGATGCCGAGATCACCCGCCTGCGTTGACGCCAACATCGTCGTCGGGCTCGTGACCACCGAAGCTCAGAGCGAGAGAGCCTTGACCCTGTGGGCCGAATGGATGAGCGATAATACTAGGGTGATCGCCCCGACTTTGCTTCGTTATGAGGTAACCTCGGCCCTGCGGCGCAAGGCGTTGCAGGGACTGCTGTCTATCCAAGACGCCCGACGTGCCTTGGAGGAAGCTCTATCTCTGGATATCGAGTTGCTCGATCTCCCCAGTGTGTCCCTTCACGCCTTCGACCTGGCTGAGCGTTTCAACCGCCCTGCCGCCTATGATGCCCACTATTTGGCTCTGACGGAGATGTTGGGGGCAGAGTTCTGGACGGCTGATGAGAGGCT
>DFBV01000064.1:3003-11894 GCA_002366755.1 Anaerolineales bacterium UBA3071 | reverse complement strand
GTCGGTTGGTCTTGTTGGTCGGGTGGTCACTTGGTCAGGTAGTCGGGTGGTCGGGTAGTCGCGTGGTCGTGTGATCGGATAGTCGCATAGTCAGGTGGCCGCGTAGTCGAACTGACCACGCGACCACCAAGACCACGCGACCACCAAGACCAACCGACCTCCCGACTAATTGGCTACGACGTTCACCAGCTTGCCGGCAGCGAAGATCACTTTGCGCACGGTCTTGCCGGCGATGTGCTTTTGCACCCGCGGGCTGGCCAGCGCCAACTCCTTAGCCGCAGCCTCGTCAATCCCCGCCGCCACCTGGAAACGATCCCGCACCTTGCCGTTCACCTGCACCACTAGCGTGATGATCTCCTCCTTCGCCAACTCAGCATCCCATTTGGGCCACGATTGCAGATGCACGCTGGGGCCAGGGTGCCGCCGTTGCCACATTTCCTCGGCGATGTGCGGCATGGAGGGCGCCATCAGCAGCACCAAGTTGTCCACCGCCTCGTCCCAGGCCTCCGTGCCGAACACCTCCGTCTCCCTGGCTTTCATCAGGTAATTGTCAAATCCCATCAAGGCGGCGATCATGGTATTGAATTTGAAGGCCTCGATGTCCTCGGTGACCTTCTTGATGGTCTGATGCGTCTGCCGCCGAAGGTCGGCGATTTCTTTCTCAGCAGGCTCGCCGATTCGCTGACTCGCTGATTCCTCCACCACCACACTCCACACACGGTGCAGGAAGCGACGCACCCCCTCGATCCCCTGAGGATTCCATGGTCCGCCTTCCTCCCACGGCCCGATGAACATCAGGTAAGCCCGTACGGCGTCCGCACCGTATCTGCTCACCCAGTCATCAGGGGCGATGACATTGCCGCGGCTCTTGGACATCTTCTCGCCGTCCTCGCCCAGGATCATCCCCTGGTTGAACAGCCGCTCCATTGGCTCGTCGAAGTCCACTAGCCCCATGTCCCGCAGCACCTTGGTGAAGAAGCGTGTGTAGAGCAGATGCATGGTGGCATGTTCGATGCCACCGGTGTACTGATCCACCGGCAGCCAGTATCTGCCCGCATCGGGGTCCCAAGGCGTGTCGTCCGGCCCGATCTTCTCGCCCGCCTTCCAGTAGGGACTCACGTAGGCATAGTGATACCAGGACGAGCACATGAAGGTGTCCATGGTGTCCGTTTCCCGCTCGGCGTCTCCGCCGCACTGGGGGCACCTGACGTAGCGGAAGCCTTCATGCAGCTTCAGCGGGCTCTCGCCGGTGGGCAGGAACTCTGCATCCTCTGGCAGCAGCACCGGCAGGTCTTCGTAGGGTACGGAAACGATGCCACACTCCGGACAGTGGATCATGGGGATAGGTGCGCCCCAGTAGCGCTGGCGGCTGATGAGCCAGTCCCGTAGCCGATAGTTGACGGCGAACTTGCCCGTGCCCTGCTGCTCCAGCCATTCTGTTACCTTCTGCACCGCCACGTCGCCCGGCGTGCTGCTGAACTCCTTCGAGTGGATCATCGTGCCGTAGGCATCGTGGTACAGCAGGTCGCGATAGAACTCCTGGCCGTACAGCATCTCCATGACTGTGTGCTTGTCGCCAACCGCTGACTCCAGCGCCTGGCAGCGGGCCAGGATGACTTCGTCGTCCCTTACGCCGAGGGGCAGGACCGCGTCCTCGAACGCATCCTCGAAGATGAAGGCCCAGCGAGCTCCCACCACCTCCGTCCAGCTATCGGGCCGGATGTACGCTTGCGCCAGAGGAATGTAGCGATCCGCCAGATCGCCGCTCATGGTCACATACAGCGCGCCATCCCGCTCTTCGAAGGGGATGCCCGCTTCCGCCAGCGCCGCGGCGAAACCCTCCCGCATCGTGCCGGCCTTGACGAAGCTCTTGGCCACGTCCTGCGGCGGGGCGATGACGGGAATGATGGGCAGGCCGAACTTCAGGGCGAATTCGAAGTCCCGCTTGTCGTGGCCGGGCACCGCCATGATGGCCCCGGTGCCGTAGGTCATTAGCACGTAGTCGGCGATCCAGATGGGGATGCGCTCGCCGTTGACGGGATTGATGGCACAACCGCCGATGAAGACACCGGTCTTCTCCTTGTCCACGGCGGTGCGGGCGATTTCGTCCAGGCGCGCTGCCTGGGCCTGGTACGCTTCAACCGCCTCCCGGCACTCCTCGCTGGTCAGCTTGGCCACCAGGGGGTGCTCAGGGGACAGCACCATGAAGGTCGCCCCCCACAGCGTGTCGGGACGGGTGGTGAAGACGGGGATGTCGTCTCCATCCTCCGATGTGAAGACCACCTCCGCCCCCTCGCTGCGGCCGATCCAGTTGGTCTGCATGACCCGCACTGGCTGCGGCCAGTCGATCTGAGAGAAGTCCAACAGTTCATCGGCGTACTTGGTGATGCGGAACTTCCAGTGCGGGACGTTCTTCTTGATCACTGGCGTCTTGCAGCGCTCGCAGTGACGGTCTTCGCCCCACACCTGCTCCCGCGCCAGGACCGTATCGCAGTGGGGGCAGAAGTCCACCAGCGCGGTATCCCAGTAGGCCAACCCCATCTCGTAGAACTTCAGGAAGAACCACTGCGTCCACTTGTAGTACTCGGGCAGGCAGGTGATCGCCTCGTGATCCCAGGCCCACATGGCGCCCATCGAGCGGATCTGGCGGCGCATGTTCTCGATGTTGGACATCGTCCAGATATAGGGGTGAATGTCCCGTTTGATGGCCGCGTTCTCGGCAGGCAACCCGAAGGCATCGAAGCCGATGGGAAAGAAGACGTTGTAGCCCCGCATCCGCTTGTAGCGGGCGGCGGCGTCCGAAGGGGTCATCGGGTACCAGTGGCCGACGTGCACGTCGCCGGACGTGTAGGGGAGCATGGTCAGGAAGTACCACTTGGGCTTGTCGGGGTCTTCCCGCGCGATGTACAGCCCGTCGGCTTCCCACTGTTTCTGCCACCTGGGCTCGATTTCCTGGGGATCGTATTTGTCAGCCATGATGCACCTCTCTTCTCTTCCTCCGAAAACGACTCATGCTCTTCTCACCCTGGCTCCGCCGGGACTCAGGATCACGAGAGCGTTAGGTAACTCGTCTGTGTGTGCTTCAACGTAGGAGCAAACGGTTCGCGCCGTCACCTTCGGCGGCAAGTTCTGGGGGCGGATGGCAATGATGCCCACGTGCGATCCGACAGGATAGGTGATGAGATTGGCAAACCGAGATCGTGCGTGACGATGAAGCGAACGACTGACTTGGGAACGTTTGCGTCCACGAGAAAGCGCAGCCTCTTGCTCATGCGAAGGCCATCTCCAGCGGTTCATATTGCTCATCGGCCAGCAAGCCAGCATAGGCCATGACTGCTCTGATGTCGTCCTCTGTGATCGGCGGGTATTCCTCTACGATCTCATCGAAAGAAGTTCCGCCAGCCAACGTGCCTAGGATCACGGACACCATGACGCGTGTTCCCTTGGTGCACGGTTTCCCGTGACAAATCTGTGGATCTGTAGAAATGTGGTCCCAGATGTTCATCGCTCACTCTCCCCCCCGATAATCCTCCCGCGGCGGGCTGAAGCAGTCAATGACTACGCACTCGCTCAGGAAGCGAGCGCCGTGTGGCACGCCGCCAGGGATGGTGTAGCTATCGCCGGGGCCGCAGCGCGCCGTTTGGCTCCCGATGGTCAGCTCCATCTGGCCAGAGACGACATAGCCGACCTGCTCGTGCGGATGTGTGTGGAGCGGCACCTCCACACCAGCGCGAGCGCGGAATTCGGCGATCATCGCCTGCTCGCCGCAGCCCAGCGTACGGCGATCCAGCCCCGGCAGCATCTCCACTGGCTCGACCTCGGCCCAGCGGACGAAGGACTCGATACCTGAATTCTGAGATACCGTCATTGGTCACTCCAATAGAGGTGCAGCGCACTTCCACAAGTGCGTTGCACTTATGACGAAAGAGACCCCCTCGTCAGGGACGAAGGGGCCTCCGCGGTACCACCCTAATTGGCAGATGACGCGTAGGTTCACACCATTCGCTGTCATCTACCCACTCGTTCGCTGTAACGGGCTTACCCGAACTAACCTGCTGCGGAAAGCCATTAGCCATCAGCCATATGCTACCGGCTATCCGCCATCAGCCAGTTGGCTCCTGGGCGAGTTGGGCCTTGGGGCGGGCTCCGTTCTCCGCCATGCGGGGCTTCCACCTGGTCTTTCCCCGCTCGCTGGGGAGCTGGCCTACTACTCCCGATCATCGCCTCTCGACTATCAAGGTGGAGCCGGCGGGATTCGAACCCGCGACCTCCTGAATGCCATTCAGGCGCGCTCCCAACTGCGCTACGGCCCCAGATTATCAGTTATCTTCCAACAGCTTGCTGAGCTACGCTTTGTCTGCTTGCTGTTGGGATCCTAGCAAGCCGCAACACCAGCCGCAAAGCCTCATTCACGGTTTCTCCATCAGGAAAGGCCTCCGCCACATCGGGCGCTAACAACACCAGATTTGTACCTTCCCTGTATCGGTGAGCGTATTTCCCTCTCACTCCTCCCTTGAGTAACTGAGGCAAATCGTATTCGGGACGAAGCTCATCGTCAAATCCAACTTCTTTCTTCATATCACCAACTGGTGCTCATCCCCCGAGCCTCATTCAGGTGGAGCTGAGGGGACTCGAACCCCTGACCTCATCAGTGCGATTGATGCGCTCTCCCAACTGAGCTACAGCCCCAAGAGCGATTTCAGTATAGCCAAAACGGGAAGATTGTCAAATCCCGCAGTGACACCCACAGAGCCGATGGAGGTGAGCACTCCCCGCTTCGCTATGCAAGGCCAAGCTCTGTCTTTGACAGAATCCGAGAAGTATGCTAAAAGATGGCGCAATGCTGTCATCGGTACATCCACCTTCCAAAGGGGCAGAATCGGACCTTCGCCCTGTGCACTTCAGGAGACCAGGGCTGACAATTCCCTGATCAGGAGGCAGTCTGATGGGCACGAAGAATCAGACGTCGCGACGAGAGATACTGGAAGTGGAACGGCGGCAGGTCATGGCTCGATTGCAGGGTCTGCGCGAAGCTGTTCAGATCGAAGTAGATACTGATCCAGAAGAGGGTGACCCCGAGGTCCACGAGCGGGAGAAGAACCTCACATTGATCGCCGCGCTTGAGGGTGAGATGCTCTCCATAGAGAGTGCGTTGCGAGCCATCAAGCGCGGGACGTACGGCATCTGCGAACGGTGCGGGGAGCCCATTCCGCCCGAGCGGCTGGAGGTGCGACCTGAAGCTACGCTCTGCGTCAAATGCCAGGCCGATGTGGAACGTCTCTTGCGCCGGGGTATCATGCGTCCCAGAACAGGCCGAAGGTAGCACGGGACACAAAAAACGGCAGCACATGAGGGGCATGGCAAGTATACGCACTGACAAACCCAATCTGGAGGAACTCGGAAGCGATCAAAGGGAGGATGTGGGGGACGGCGATGTACTGGGGAGCGTCGCCCCCTTTTTCGCGTGTTGACATCATCCATTATCCATCATCCATTATCATGGAGGGAACATTATGGAGCAGGTACACGTTTCCAATCACCCGCTGATCCGACACAAGCTGACCCTGCTGCGGGACAAGGGCACCGATCACAAGCAGTTCCGCGAGCTGATCCGCGAGCTCGCCGTCTTGCTGGCCTATGAAGCCACCGCCGACCTGGGCCTGGAAGAGGCCAGTGTCAGCACCCCCATGGGCGCGGCCGAGGGGCACCGGCTGACGGAAAACATCGGGCTGATTCCCGTGCTACGGTCTGGCCTGGGCATGGTAGAAGGCTTTTGGGAGATGATGCCCGGTGCGCAGGTGTGGCACATCGGTCTATACCGAGACGAGCGCACGCTGCACCCCGTAGAATACTACAACAAGCTGCCCGTGCACCCCACCGTGCAAGTCTGCCTGATCCTCGATCCCATGCTGGCCACCGGCGGTTCGGCGGTGGCGACAGTGGATGTCCTCAAGAGATGGGGGGCACGGCGCATCAAGTTCGTGGGCGTCATCGCCGCTCCCGAGGGGATCGAGGCGCTGACTACCGCCCATCCTGATGTGCCCATCCACGTGGCTGCCGTGGACGAACGGCTGAACGATATCGGCTTCATCGTGCCAGGACTGGGCGATGCGGGCGACCGCCAATTCGGAACGGGGTAGGGAATGACGTTTCGCTAGGTTGAACCTACCTGTCCTGTGCCTTGTGGTAAGGAATGGACGTCACGAGGCCAGATGTCAGCACTGGGGACTTCTGCCATTACCATGAACCTGTTTGAAGACTGAGATGGAGCTGATATGTCGGTAGCCGTGGGGAGTTCCGCCCCCGATCCCTGGGCCGAGAAACAGTCATCTAGCGAACGTACAGGCCGGCGGCCAAGCTCGACGGGCAGCGCCTTGAGCGGCATCCTGCGCTTCTTGCAACGGCTCGGCTTCGCCGCCCTGGTGCTGCTGGCCATCGTCTATCTCTGCTTCTTCGGCCTGGAAATGGCCCGAGGCGCTGAACTGGGCGAGGCTCTGCGCCACGGCCTGACCGCCGGTGGCCGTTACCTCGCCCAATTGGCCCAAGGTGAGTTGGGCATGACCCTCTCCGCCAGCCGCGGGGCGCGGGAGATCCCCGTCGCCGAGGTGCTCTGGCCCACTGTCAGCAAGAGCCTGGGGCTCCTGGCCGCCTCTCTCGCCGCCGCCGTCCTGCTGGGTGTGCCCATGGGAGCCTGGTCGGCCCGCCGCCGCCATTCCAACGCCTCGTTGATCACCCTCATCGGCTCGCTGGCGGGGATGTCCCTGCCCAGCTTCTTCGTGGCCCTGTTGCTGCAGATGGCCATGATCAAGTGGGTGCGCACCTTCGGCGGCAAAGCGCCGCTGCCGGTGGGCGGCTTCGGCTGGGATGCGCACATCGTCCTGCCGGCGCTGGTGCTGGCCACCCGCCCTATGGCCCAGATTGCCCGCGTCACCTTCATCTCCTTGAGTGAGGTGCTGGATCAGGACTACGTGCGCACGGCACACAGCAAGGGGTTGTCGCGGCGCTCGGTCTGGCGGCGGCACGTCTACCGCAACGCGGCCATCCCCATCCTCACTGTGCTGTTGACCTCGCTGCGTTTTGGCCTCAGTAGCCTGCCGGTGGTGGAGCGGTTCTTCAACTGGACGGGGGTTGGCTTCAACTTACTGAGATCCATCGCTCGCCAGGACGACAATCTGACGGTCATCCTGCTGCTGTGTGTGGGCGGGTTGTTCATCTTGGTCAACCTGCTGTTGGAAGCCACGTATGGTCGCATTGATCCCCGCGTCGGCGGACAGGAGATAGTGAGTCGTGTCCGGCGCCACAGCTTGTTCGCTGCTGTGCGCGACGGGCTGAGCGGGCTGGCCAGTGGGATCAGAGATTGGGTATCGGGGATCAGGGGGCGGGATGCGGTATCACGGGGGGAAAACGAGCGGTTCCGCGCCCTGCTGCAACAGCGCATCGCCGAGGGACAGTACTACGAGGTGACTGAGGCGGATCGCCGTGCCGAGCGGCGCCGCGCCTGGGTGCAAGCTACAGTGGGCAACCTGTCCTTCTCATTAGGTGCGCTGCTGCTGTTGGGGCTGCTGATAGTCGTCTTCTTGGGCACGCAGCTTGCGCCGCACAGCCCCTACGTCACCCAGGGGTTGACCATCATTGATGGCAAACTGAGTGTGCCACCGTTTGCCCCATCCGAGGTATATCCCTGGGGCACAGACGTGATCGGGCGGGACATCATGAGCCTGGTGCTGGTCGGGGCACGGCGCACCCTGTCCATGTCCGTGGTCATCGTCCTGGCTCGCATGGCTGTGGGCTTTTTCCTGGGCGCTGCTGCTGGCTGGAACGCTGGTTCCACCTTGGACCGGTTGATCGTGGGCCTCTCGGAGGTCATTGCTCCCTTCCCCGCGCTGCTGCTGGCCATGATCCTCATCCTGGCGCTGGGCATTCGGGAGGGGGTCTCCACCTTTATCGTTGCCTTCTGCTTTGTGGGCTGGGGCGAGGTGATGCAGTACGTGCGCAGCGAGGTGATCACCATCCGCCCGCAGTTGTTCATCGAGAGTGCGAAGGCGGTGGGCTTGCGCACGGTGCAGATCCTGTATCGTCACGTGCTGCCCAACCTGGTCTCGGCGCTGATCGTGCTGTCGGCGCTGGAGATGGGGGCGGTGCTGATGCTGTTGGCCGAGTTGGGTTTCATAGACATCTTCATCGGCGGCGGCACCTTTGCCGAGTTGGCCATCGGTGCAGCGCCCTATCACTACTCGGACGTGCCGGAGTGGGGGGCGATGCTTTCGAACGTGCGGTTGGGGGCGCGCTCCTGGCCCTGGACGGCGATCTATCCTTCGTTAGCCTTTGCCTTGGCCATCCTGTCCTTCAACCTGTTCGGTGAGGGGCTGCGGCGCATGATCGATCGAGTGGGGGTGGGGTTCACGCGGGTGATCAACCGCACCACGGTAGCGGCGGCTTTGGTCTTCGTCCTGGGGATTCAGTGGGCG
The DNA here is from genome assembly GCA_002366755.1 of Anaerolineales bacterium UBA3071. GTDB lineage: Bacteria > Chloroflexota > Anaerolineae > UBA3071 > UBA3071 > UBA3071. Next base: position 3,426 of record DFBV01000064.1, on the reverse strand, counting down.
GGACGCTACGTGGGTCCGAGCATCTACTACCGGCAGTATGCGGAGGCCTTCGACGGTCAGAGGGCGCTGGCGCACGTGGAGGTGTTGACGGACCCGGCGTTGGAGGGACGTGGACCAGGCTCACTCGGCCAGGATGCGGCTGCGGAGTATATCGCTGCACAATTCGAAGCCTTGGGCTTGCAGGCCGCCGGCGAAGCGCTTACCTACTTCCAGACCCGTCCCTACAATTACGCGACACTGGGGGCGGTGCCAAAGCTGGTGCTGCACGACGACGGCCCGCAGCCCATCTATCGCCAGGATTTCGCCGAGTACGTGGGGGAGTATCGCAACCTGGGCCAGACGGCGGGTCAGGTGCGCTGGGTTGGCTTGGGCCCATTGCTGGAGCGAGGCCAGTACTTCGGCCCCAGCTACCCAGTATTGGAG
>DFBV01000064.1:1505-2936 GCA_002366755.1 Anaerolineales bacterium UBA3071 | reverse complement strand
AGGCATGCTCATCGTCTCCGACGACGATGCCAGGTTGGAGCAACGAGAGGTGATGCCCAGCCGCGATCCGACGTACCAGATGTGGAACACTGGACGTACGGTTGGCTACGAAACGCCGGCTTTCTGGATCACCGAGGAAGTGGCCAACCGGTTCCTGGCGGGCACCGAGCAGACAGTGCAAAGCCTGCGCCATACGGAAGAGATGCTGGGGCAGGACGAAGTTGCTGTGCTGCCGACGGGTCTTGACGTCTCCCTGGAGATCACAGGAACCGCACATGAGAAGATGCCAGTGCGTCACGTCATCGGCCACCTGCCCGGCACCGCTGGCCGCATTGAGGGCGGTCCCAGCGAGGCCCAGATGGACGATCAGTTGATCATGGTGCTGGCCCAGTACGACGGCACGGGCACCGATCCGGTCGGCAGCGCATATCCCGGTGCCAACGACAACGCCAGCGGCGTGGCCGTGATGCTGGAGGCCATCCGCACGCTGCAGGAGCAAGAGTACGCGCCGTACAGAACCTTCCTGTTTGTGGCCTACGCCGGCGAAGGTTCACCTCACGGACTGGGGTATGGCCGGCAGATGGAGGTGACCGGGTTCCTGCAGGCCAAGAGAGGCTTTGCCAGTGCGTACAAGCTCCAGGCAGTGGTCTATCTACGCGGTCTGGGTTACGGCACGGAGCCAACGCTGGAGCTTTCGGCGGGCGGTAGCCAGCGGCTGATCCGCGTCTTCGAGGATGCAGCTCAGAAAATGGAGGTGCGCACGCAACGCGGTGCCGAGCGGCTGGACATGAACGTGCTCTTCGACGAGGGCAGCGCTTTCGACAGCGCCGATGAAGCGCCCAACATCACCCTGAGCATGGTGGGCTGGCAGGAGACCAGCCATCGCTCGTCCGATACGCTGGAGAGCATCTCGGCGGAGCGATTGGAGGCGGGCGAGGCGCTGGCGCTGGCGCTGATGGTCATGGGACGGGAGGAGTATTAGAGCGCAATACCCGCAAGTGGCGCATGGTGGAAATCTCTGGTATAATGTGCCTAAACTGGTAACCGGTGGATCAGTACATTGGTACATTGGTAGATTGGTGCAAGCTGCCTATCCACGTACCAGTTTCCCAATCTACCACCTACGAATCTACCGACCTGGAGGTTAACGTGAGTTCTAACTGGCGAAGAAATGGATTTGTTTATCTGCTGATTCTCGTCGCTGCTGCGGCGCTTGCTCTTAATGTATTCCCCACCTTTGAACAGCCTGAAGAAGTGGAGATCACCACCGTCGCCAAGTGGGCAGCAGCGGGGGACATCGCTTCCATCACCGTGACGGAAGACGACCGGTTGCTGATCCAACGCACGCGCAGCGAAACGGTTGTGGTCTCGCGCAAGGAGCCCGGCACGAGCCTGCCCGAGACGCTGCTGGCGCTGGGTGTGCCTGAGGAA
>DFBV01000064.1:0-1390 GCA_002366755.1 Anaerolineales bacterium UBA3071 | reverse complement strand
CCTTCGAGGACGTCGCCGGTGTCCAAGAAGCCAAAGAAGAACTTCAGGAAGTCGTCGAGTTCCTCAAGGAACCCCAGAAGTTCACCGCCCTCGGTGCCCGCGTCCCCAAGGGCGTCCTCCTCGTTGGCGCCCCTGGCACCGGCAAGACCCTTCTCGCCAAGGCCGTCTCCGGCGAGGCCGGCGTCCCCTTCTTCTCTATCTCCGGCTCCGAGTTCGTCGAAATGTTCGTCGGCGTCGGCGCCTCGCGCGTCCGCGACATGTTCGACCAGGCCAAGCGCAACTCCCCCTGCATCATCTTCATAGACGAGCTCGACGCCGTCGGCCGCCACCGCGGCGCAGGGTTGGGCGGTTCCCACGACGAGCGGGAACAGACCCTCAACCAGATTCTCGTCGAAATGGACGGCTTCGACACTGACACCAACGTCATCCTCCTCGCCGCCACCAATCGCCCTGACATCCTCGACCCTGCTCTCCTACGACCGGGCCGCTTCGACCGCAGAGTCGTTCTCGACCGCCCCGATGTGCGGGGCCGCGAGGCCATCCTGGAGGTGCACGTGCGAGGCAAGCCCCTGGCACCAGACGTGAACCTGTCCGTTTTGGCCAGGGGGACGCCAGGATTCGTTGGCGCAGACATCGAGAATCTGGTCAACGAGGCCGCCATTTTAGCGGCGCGACGAGAGAAGAAGACTATCGGCATGGCCGAGTTCCAGGAGGCCATCGAGCGGGTGATCGCTGGGCCGGAACGGAGGAGCCGTTTGATCTCGGACGAGGAGAAGGAGATCATCGCCTATCACGAAGCGGGGCATGCGTTGGTGCAGGCCAAGCTGCCCCTCTGCGATCCGGTGCACAAGGTGTCCATCGTCTCTCGCGGCATGGCCCTGGGCTACACGATGCCCCTCCCTGAGGGGGATCGCGTCTTGGAAAGCCGCTCTCGGCTCAAAGATCAGATAGCGGGGCTGCTGGGAGGCCGGGTGGCGGAGGAGATCACCTTCGGCAACGTGACCACCGGGGCCGCCAATGACCTGGAGCGAGCGACCAAGCTGGCGCGGCGGATGGTGACCGAATACGGGATGAGCGAAAAACTGGGGCCGATGGTCTTTGGTCAGAAAGAGGAATTGGTTTTCCTGGGGCGGGAGATTGGCGAACAGCGAAACTACAGTGAGGAAGTGGCCCAGGACATTGATGAGGAAGTCCGTGGCATTGTGGAGGATGCGTTCACGCGAGCCAAGGAGGTCATCACCGCTTACCGTGACAAGCTCGCAGAGATCGCTCAGAAGCTGATGCAGACGGAGACCCTGGAGGAGCATCAACTGCAAGCCATCCTCGCGGCCTAGCCTACCCAGCCAGTACACCGTCGGTTCTGGAGTGCCAGGTTCGTAGTAGCCACTTC
>DFBV01000273.1:4846-7473 GCA_002366755.1 Anaerolineales bacterium UBA3071 | reverse complement strand
TCAGCCCAATCGCTCCTTCAGCGCCTCCGTCAGCGCGGGCACGGTCTTGAACAGGTCTTCCACGATGCCGAAATCGGCCACCTGGAAGATAGGCGCTTCGGGGTCCTTGTTGATGGCCACGATGACCTTGGCCGTGCGCATGCCCGCCAGGTGCTGGATGGCCCCCGAGATCCCGCAGGCGACGTACAGGTCGGGCTGTACTGTCTTGCCTGTCTGCCCCACCTGATGCGGATAGGGGATCCAGCCCGCATCCACGGCGGCGCGAGACGCGCCCACGGCCGCACCCAGCACGGTGGCCAGCTCGCGGATGGGCTCGAAGCCCTCTGGCCCCTTGACACCTCGCCCGCCAGAGACGATGATGTTGGCATCGGCTACGCTCATCTCTCCTTCGGTCGCTTTCTCCAGGCCTACGACCTTGACGGGAATATCGTCCTCGCTCAGCACCGCGGATACGGCTACCACTTCCCCTGTGCGGGCCGGGTCGGGCTCCGGCATGGGGAAGACTCGTGAGCGCACGGTGGCGATCTGCGGTTTGCCGCGAAAGACCACGTCGGTGAGAATGTTGCCGGCGTAGATAGGTCGCGTGGCCACCAGGTTGCTTTCATCGTCCAACTGCAGGTCCAGGCAGTCGGCGGCGACGCCAACCTCCATGTCAGCGCCCACAGCGGCGGCCAGCTCGCGGCCGCGGGAGGTGCCGCCCCAGAGCATGATGGACGGCTGGTGTTCCTCGACCAGCGCTTTGATCACGGCGGCATAGGGGTCGCCCCGGAAGTCGGTCAGGGTCGCATCGCCGGCCAGGTAGACGGTGTCGGCCCCGTAGCTGATGGCCTGCTGGGCTATGTTCTCCACTTCCTGGCCCAGGACGATGGCTGCGGCCTGGGTGCCGCGAGCATCAGCCAGCTCGCGGGCCTTGCCCAGCACCTCCCACGAGAGACTCACCGGCTCGCCCTTGAATTGCTCGATCCAAACAAAGACACTCATAGTTATGCTCCTTTGGCTGATGGCTGATAGCTGATGGCTGATAGCCGATGGCTTCGGCTTAGGTCAAGCGACGCTGGGATCATGAGCTATCTGCTATCGGCCATCTGCGATAGGCTATTCGCTGTACGCTAGATGACCTTGGCTGCTAGCAGCCGGTCGGCGAGGATGCTGGCTTGCTCAGCGACGCTGTCCGCGTCGATGATCTCGCACTCGGCAGCGCGACCGGGCGGTTTGTGGATGTTGGTCCAGCGCACCGCCGCGCCCGCCTCACTGGCCTTCTCAGCGTCTAGTCCGGCGATGTCTCCTATGCCCCAGACAGGAATCTCCATGCGGGCTGCCTTGCGGATGCCGCGGAAGCTGGGATAGCGGGGTTCGTTGATCCCCTTGATGACGGAGACCATCGCTGGCAGCGGTGCGGTCGCTACCTCCAGCCCTTCTTCCACCAGCCGCTCCACGGTGATGGTCCGTCTGTCGAAGTCAACTTCTCTGATCTTGACCACGTAGGTGAGCTGGGGAATACCCAGGTAGCGGGCGGTGGTCGAGGTTGTCAGCCCGCTGTTGCCATCCACCGACTCCTTGCCGCATAGGATGAGGTCGTACTCGCCGATCTGGCCGATAGCCTGGGCCAGCGCATAGCCGATGGTCAAGGCATCGCCATCTCCAAAGGCGGAGTCTGAGAGCAGGATAGCTTCATCGGAACCCATGGCCACAGCAATCTTGAGTGCTTCTGCGGCCTCCGGTGGCCCCAGACTCAGCGCCGTGACCTTGCCGCCATGTGCTTCCTTCAGCAGCAGCGCTTCTTCGATGGCGTATTCGTCCCAGGGATTGACCACGCGGGTGACCTTGGACCTGCCTTCAGCGACATCGGCGGGCTCCACCTTGGGCAGCTCCGCCGTGTCTGGCACCTGTTTGACACAAACGATGGCGTTCAATGATGTTCCTCCCTTCTGATGTTGGTAGATTGGCAGGCTGGTAGATGGTAGATTGGGAAACTGGTGCGTAGGCAGGCAGTCCTCCCACCAATCTGCTAATCTACCAATCTACCAATCTACCAATGTACCAATCTACCAGTTACCTGTTTCTGCCTGCCAGCGTTCAGCGTCATAGGCTGGCAACTCACAGCGCAGGGGCTTGTCGCTGCGGTACCCCAGCGCATAGTCCGCCTGCATGAGCATGTGCACTTCCCGCGTGCCCTCGTAGATCACCGCACCCTTGGCGTTGCGCATGTAGCGCTCCACGTTGTACTCGTCCGAGTAGCCGTAGGCACCGTGGATCTGGACGGCATCGGAGGCCGCTTCGAAGGCCGCGTCGCAGGCAGTCCATTTCGCCAGCGACGTCTCCCGCGTGTTGCGTAGCCCCTGGTTCTTCATCCATCCAGCTCGGTAGACCAGGAGCCGCGCCATCTCGCCTCTCTGGGCCATAAGGGCGATCATACGTTTCACCAATTGGTGGCGGCCGAGATCCACGCCGAACGTCTTGCGCTCGCGGGCGTAGTACAGGGAAGCCTCCAGGCAGGCTCGAATCAGCCCCACCGCGCCGGCAGCCACGGTATAGCGCCCGTTGTCCAGCGCACTCATGGCGACCTTGAATCCTTCTCCCTCGTGGCCGAGCAGATTCTCGACGGGCACGTGCACGTCCTGGCAGTG
>DFBV01000273.1:0-4750 GCA_002366755.1 Anaerolineales bacterium UBA3071 | reverse complement strand
GCCACGTCCGCCAGGCTGATCCACATCTTCTCGCCGTTGAGGACGTAGTGATCGCCTTCTGGGCGTGCGGTGGCGCTGATGGCAGCAACGTCGGAGCCCGCGCCGGGCTCGCTCAGCGCGAAGGCGGCGATCTTCTCGCCTCTCGCCTGGGGAAGGAGGTACCGCTGCCTCTGGGCTTCGCTGCCCCACTGCAGGAGCGCCAGGCTGTTCAGTCCCACGTGTACCGACATGATGACGCGGGCGGAGCTGTCCACCCGCTCCAGTTCCTCGCAGGCCAGCGCCAAGGAGAGATAGTCCATCCCTGCTCCGCCGTAGCGCACGGGAAGACAAATGCCCAAGAGGCCGATGGCGGCCATCTTGGGCAGCAGGCTGCGGTCAAACGTCTGTTGGCGGTCGAGTTCCTTGATGACGGGGCGGATCTCCTTCTCAGCGAAGTCGCGCACCGTCTTGCGAATCATCTCGTGTTCGGGCGAGAGCGCGAAATCCATGGCCTCTTGGTGTCCTCAGCGTTGAGCGAATGCGCGCGGTGTGATGTGAGACTGACCGGCGGTCACTATTATACCACCGGTCAGCGGGAGGCGCAACCCAGGACGCTTGCTGCGCGGCGGAAGTTGGTCTTTGGCCTGGTTCTGGTTTCACGAGACAGGAAAGGGCCACCAACTCCGAGAGAGTTGCTGGCCCTTTCTATACATCTACCACAGGCAGCGAAGCATGGCCCGTCGTGCCGTGTCGCTTTTCAGTTCTTCACGGTGATGGGTAGGTAGATTCGAAGCGGCGTAGGTGGCCGGTAGATGCTCCCGCCCACATCCTCACCACCGATCTTCTGCCGCACCTCCACTACTGGCTCGCTTTCTGCAGGGGCCTCCAGCCCGAGATTAATCGTGCTCTCCTGGCCTGAGCTCAAAGGGACCCTGCCGATGGTGGCTGCGATGCTTCCTGTGCCTCCGGCGGGGTTCACGTTAAGGCGCACGGAGGTGGTGCCCGGAATCACTTCACCTCCCTGCAGATCGCCTCCAGCATCTTGCCAGCGCTGGAAGACGGTCGGATCGGTGAAGTCCAAAGTGGCTGCTCCCTGTGTCGGGAAACTGGCTGAGCTGATCGTGATATTGGTGTGTACGGATCCGCTCTGTGGGTTGCGGATGACGACCGGATTATCCATCCAACCCCCGTCTGGCTCGATGACCTGCACATTCTTCTGGCAGAGGTTGTTGTCAAAGGGTACCAGCCCCTCGTGTCTGACGGGATCCTGGGCCGAATGGATGCGAGCCAGGAAGCAGTAGTGCCCAGACGTTGCCGGCAGCCAGGGAATGCTAACCTTCCTGACCTCGCCCGGCGCCAAACTGGCGATAGTCGTTGTGCCGATGTACGTCCACCCACTGGGCCAAGGTATGGATGCCGCCCCCACAGCCCAATAGATGTCAACATTAATCCCCGTCATGGTGACGTTCCCTCGGTTGCGAACCTTGACGTAGACGTAGTTTGTCTGACCGCCTTGCGGGTTCTGATGTTGTTCCACCCCATCCTGCTGATGCCGCACCCAGATGTCAGGGCTGGCCCACCAGGCTTCGCCGTTGCGGTTGGAAGGCACAGACCCGTCATCTGTGGGATGGTCTTTGCAGTAGATGTCATGGAGCTGAGGTTTGACGGTGACACACGCCGGTGGGTAGACCAGAGTAGCGTCGTGGCCGTTGGAGTTGATGTAGGTGGCACTCGTTGATGCGTTCAGGCAGACCTGGCCTTGTGCCGTCTGTGAGGTCTTGATCCGATAGGTGAAGGTCTTCGTCTCATCCCTGCCGAGGACAGGGATCCTCCAGGTCAATGTCTTGCCGCCAACGCTGGGCAGCGGCGAACCGGTGAAGGAGTTGGGTACCAGAGTGGCATCGTCGGAGAGCTGGTCCACCAGGGTGATATCCCTCGCGGGCCCTCCCTGGATGGAGCCGGCGATCTGCTCGTAGATGGACTCTAGCTCAGTGCTACTGAGAGTGTGGTAGTAGTCGCTGGGAGAGGAAGCCAGGCTCCGTAGCTCTGTCTCGTTCACGTCGCCCAGACCTATGGTGATAATCCGTGTTCCCTTTGCCTTCGCCGCATCTGCTGCTGGCCCAGGCCCCGAGCCCACGTTGTGTTTGCCATCGGTCATAAGGACGATGACCGCCTTGTTGTCGCTAATGTGCCGGGCACTCTCTAGCTCTTCCTGGGCCTTGTTGATGCCATCGGTGATGTTGGTCCGTCCTCCGGATGCCAAGGCATCAATGGCTGATCTGACGGTTCCTGCGCTTCGGCTCAGCAGATGATTGGTAGCAGCCGAACTGGAGTAGGACACCAGGCCCACCTGATCGCCTCCTGGGCTGAGGTCCAGCCTATCAACGAAGGCTTTGGCTGCATTTTTGGCGTGTTGCAGGGGCGTACCCTCCATGCTACCGGAGCGGTCTATGACCAGCATCACGTCGGCGCGCTGCTCGGTGAGAGGGCAGTCCCCGTTACCGGTGATGGTCAAGACCACCACTGCCTCTTCCCCAGGTTTCACCTGATCAGGGCTGGCCTTCTTGGTGCCTTCCACAGTGCAAACGGGCGAAATGGCGATAGCAGACTCAACCTCGGTCTGAATCACCGTATCTACGTAGGCTTGTGGTTGCTGTTTGGGCCTGAAGCGATCGGGGAAGTCCCGGGGGAAGTTCTGACCAACGAAGTTCTGGATAGCCGCATAACTCTCGACATACTGCGCCGGACCCCATGTGCCGCCCGGGCTATCGGTGCTGACAGTATCGTAGATGTCATGGGAGATATTGCCGGCATCGTTATGCACGCTGGAGTCGTGACCAGGAATGGGAGCGTGCGGGATCAACGTGCCATTGAGTATCCGTCCGGGCCAGCCAGATTCAGCGCTGTCTTTGATGGGGTTGCTGAAGGCGATGAGGCGATTGACCGAATCCACGCCTGCGGAAGTGACGAAGTGACCGCCCAAACGCTCCCAGCTTCCGGACTGATTTGTCCAGAAGCCCATAAGCAGGATGACATCTTCGCAGCGCTCGACCTCGGCCGCGACCCATTCGAAGGTTGGCTTTTCAACCAGCTTGACCTCGTAGTTTTCGGCCAGGCCGTGGTCGGTGAGGTAATCCAAGACGGCGTCGTACATGTCGTCCGTGTAGGTTCCTGGCCCATGAGAAGGATCGCCGGTTCGCTGCGCGTCGGCATCCATCCGCCAGGCCAGATCTTCCACGAACGGCGCCAGGTTCCTTGGGTCATGGTCATCCCACTGGCGAGGATTGTACGACCGCAGCAAGGGATAGTTGTCGTTGATCGTCGGTGGCGGTAGTGGCTGAGGCTCCATCTTGGAATCGAACCACCACAGACAATTGGCCACCGCCAGCGGGCCGCAGTAGGACCAGTTACCGCTGCCCGGCGGGTAGTCCCATTGATCCTGCCGTTGATCGAAATCTGGCATCCCGCTGGGAGCGTAGTCTGTCCAGCCGCCGGACTTCCAGGTCATTCTTCCGCTCACTGTCACTGTGACGCAGGGAAGCGGGTAGTAGGTGAAGGTGGCTGGATCGCCGTTGGAGTCTATGTAAGTGGCGCTCGTTGAGTCATTGATGCAGACCAGGCCCTGTGCCGTATCCGGGATTCTGACCCGATAGGTGAAGGTCTTGGTCTCGTCCCTGCCCAGGACAGGGAACCTCCAGGTCAATGTCCTGCCACTGACGGTGGGCAGTGGCGAACCGGTGAAGGAGTTGGGCACCAGAATGACATCGTCGGAGAGTTGGTCCACCAGGGTGATGTTCCTCGCTGGCACTCCCTGGATGGAACCGGCGATCTGCTCGTAGATGTCCTGCAACTCGCTGCTATCGGGTGCATGGTAGTAGTCGCTAGGAGAGGAGGCTAGATTCCGCATCTCTGCCTCGTCCACACCAGCGCCCAGACCTATGGCGATGATGCGCGTCCCCTTGGCCTTGGCGGCATCCGCGGCTGGCTGGGGGCTAGTTCCAGGTGGCTCATTGTGCTCGCCATCGCTCAGCAGGATGATGATCGGCCTGTGGTCAGCAATGTGTCGCACGCTTTCTAGCTCTGCCTGGGCCTTGTTGATGCCCTCGGCGATGTTGGTCCTGCCGTAAGCGCTGAGCCCGTCAATGGCCGACTTGACAGTCCATGCGTTTCGGCTCAACTGATGATCGAGAGCAGCCGAGCTGGCGTAAGACACCAGGCCGACCTGATCGCCTCCTGGGCTGAGGTCCAGCCTATCAACGAAGGTCTTGGCGGCTGTCTTGGCATCCTGCAGGGGCGTGCCATCCATGCTACCAGAGCGATCTATGACCATCATCACGTCTGCGTGCTGCGTGATGATGGGACAATCCCCGTAGCCATGCATGGTGATGGTCACCGTTACTTCATCCCCAGGCGCTACGGCGTCGGGGTGTGCCGTCTTTTCTCCATCTACAGTGCAGGGCGGCCCTTTGGTCGGCGTTGCCGTCGGTGTCGGTGTGTTGGTCGGCGTCCGAGTGGGTGTCGGTGTCTTGGTCGGTGTCCGAGTGGGTGTTGGCGTGTCGGTCACCACAGGGGTGATGGTACCACAGGAGGGGTCCACTTGGAAGGTATGGGTCCAGATGGCATTCTGGGTCTCGCTGCAGGTATCGTAGACGATGACCTGTTTCTTGTAGATGCCCGGTATGGCGCTGGGGGGCAGCGCCAGGGCCTCGGTGAAGGAATCGTCCTGGGCACCATAGGTGGTAAAAGTCCGAGATGTAGAGGCAACGGTAAC
>DFBV01000196.1 GCA_002366755.1 Anaerolineales bacterium UBA3071 | reverse complement strand
GAGTTGGGGCTCAATGGTGGCCAGCGATGCCTTCACCAACGAAGGCCTGAGCAAACCGGCTTGCACCCAGTCCTGCAACACGTAGTCGGTGGGGGCCGCCGGTTGCCGGATGCGACTGGTGACGGCAGCGATGATGATGTCCGACTCGGTGTTGTGATATAGCTTGCCGCTGACGACGACAGCCGGACGCTGTTTCCGACTGCTGAGATCGACGAAAGGGAAGAGCACGAGCACCACGTCACCCCGACGGTACTGGCTCATTCTGGCCTCCAATCGTCGTAGATGGCGTCTTCCTCGTTGTCCCAGATGCGATCGAACGCTGCTGCTGAGAGCCGCATGAACGGTTGGCGCTTTGCTCGCTCCGGCACGCCCAGCGCCAGCAAGTTGCGCCCCAGGAAACGCCACTGCCGCCCCAGCTTGATGGCGTCAATCTGTCCCTTGAGCGACAGCTCTTGCACTGTGCGTCGAGATACTTTCAACAGCGTTGCCGCCTCGTCCAGTGTGTAGTATGCATTCGGCTTGATCTCCAAGGTTTCACTGATCATGTTTCCCTCCTTCTTCACTCCTTGCCATACTATACCATAAGACGCATCTATGGGCAAGTACAGGCAAGTAGGAACAAGCCACTCGCTCCTGCTCATCAAACAGTCGAAAGGAATTCCTTCACTGTGCCCTCCACCCGCTTGGCGCAATCGGGCGCGCTGGCGTCAAACCAGCGGATGGCAGGATCGTCCAGGCGGAACCAGGTGTACTGCTGGCGTACGAAGCGCCGCGTCTCCCGCTTGATCAGCGCCACTGCCTCCTCCAGCGTGGCCTCGTCTCGCAGATACAGGCCAATCTGCCGGTAGCCGAGGCCGCTCATGGCTGGCAGGTCAAAGCTATAGCCCTTGGCCACCAGTCCCCGTACCTCGTCCACCAGCCCGTGAGTCATCATGCGCTCCACCCGCTCGTCAATGCGGCGGTAGACCACTTCCCGCGGCATGCTGAGTCCAATGCGCAGGATGCGATACGGCGGCGGGCGCTTGGCCTGCAACTCGCTGATGGGCCGCCCCGCGGTCAAGCACACCTCCAGCGCCCGGATGACCCGCCGCACGTTGCGGGGATCAATGTGCTCCGCTGCCGGCGGATCGAGCGTTGCCAGCCAGCGGTGCAAGGCCGCTTCGCCTCGTCGTTCGGCCTCCTTCTCCAGCACGGCGCGCAGAGCGGGGTTGGGGGGCACGCGGGGGATCGTCCACCCTTCCAGCACCGCCCGCACGTAGAGGCCACTGCCCCCCACCAGCAGTGGCAGCTTCCCGCGGCACAGGATGTCGTCGATGGCCGCGTAGGCCCGGCGTTGATATTGGGCCAGTGTCAGTGGTTCGTCGGGATTCACCAGGTCGAGGAGGTGATGGGGCGCGCGGCGCTGCCCTTCGGGCGTGGCCTTGGCCGTGCCGATGTCCATGCCGCGGTAGACCTGCCGTGAGTCGGCGGAGACCACCTCGCCATTGAAGGTCTCGGCCAGATGCAGGGAGATGGCCGTCTTGCCCACGGCCGTGGGGCCTATCAGGGCGACAAGAGAGGAAGATGCGTGAGGTATCATCAGCACAGTCGTGGTCACGCTGGCGCAGGTAGTCGGTGCTAGGTATGAGGTATCAGGTACTGGGTATCGGTGATCGGCTATCAGGATGTCAGAGTGGTTCCTGATCACATATACCTGGTCACCGATCACTGGCAGACCCGAGTCTCTGGCCGAGTCAGCCTTGCACGGCGTTCTCAATGATCGTCAGCCGTTCCAAGTGTCCACTTCGGTTGAACTGCACAGCCACCACGTCAATGCGCCAGGGCCCGTCCCAATCATGCTCCTGCACGTAGGTTTGGCCCAACTCCACCAGCTTGGCCTGCTTGGCCGGAGTCACCGACTCCTCTGGCGTACCGTACGTCTGGCCTCGCCGAGTGCGCACTTCTACCACAACCAAGGTGTCGCCACGTTGGACGACGATGTCGATTTCCCCCGCGGGGCAACGCCAATTGCGGGCGACGATGGTGTATCCGCGTGCCGCCAACGCCTCCGCCGTCAGCCGCTCACCCAACCGACCCAGCCGCTGCCGCCTGTGGGTCATGTCTGCAGGGCTTCCCGCAGTGGTCGGAAGGAACGGCGATGCAACACGCAAGGTCCCAGGTGAGCCAGCGCCGCCCGATGGGCCTCCGTGCCATATCCCTTGTGGCGGGCAAAGCCATAGCCGGGGTAGGCGGTTTCGTAGGCGACTAGCATCTGATCGCGGGTCACTTTGGCGAGAATGGAAGCGGCAGCGATGGAGAGAGAGAGTTGATCGCCGTGGGTAATGGGTTGCTGAGGTAGCGTCTGTTCGGGCAAACGCAGGTAGTCGATCAGCAGCGCTTCCGGCGGCATGGGAAGCTGCCGAAGGGCCAGCCCCATCGCCTGTTGAGTGGCGGCCACGATGCCTAGGCGGTCGATCTCGCTGGCCGCCACAAGCCCAACGGCCCACCCCTCCGCTTGCTGACGGACAAGCTCGAACAGACGATCGCGCCGTGACGGAGTCAGTAGCTTGGAATCGCGCACGCCTGCGGCCAGCAGCGGTTCGTGATCCGCTTCGGGGCTGAGGATGACGGCGGCTGCAACGACAGGTCCGGCCAGCGCACCTCGTCCCGCTTCGTCCAGACCGGCCACGAAACGATACCCCTGTGTCCAGAAGCGTTGCTCGAAGACAAGGGTGGGCCTCTGGCTTGCCGACAGGATTCGTTTGCCCACGGTCTCCCTCAAGAAGCCTGAATGGTGTTGCAGAGCTATGGAGAAGGCTCTCCAAAAAGCGAGAAGCGCAGGGTTTCCCCTCCGCCTTTGTGCCCTCTTTCCCTAGGCCGAACGTTTCTCTTTGAGCCGGGCAGCCTTGCCTCGCCGATCGCGGAGGTAGTATAGTTTGGCTCGTCTGACCTTGCCGTGCCGTAGGACTTCCACTTTCTCAATGCGTGGAGAATTCAGCAGGAAGGTACGCTCGACTCCTACACCATGAGAGGCGATACGGCGCACGGTGAAGTTGGAGTTGATTCCCCCTTTGCGCATGCGTATCACCACTCCGCGAAAGACCTGCACCCGCTGTCGAGTCCCTTCGACGATGCGGTTGTGCACCTGCACTGTGTCGCCTGGGCGAAGCGGCGGAATGTTGGGATTCGGTTCTACTCGTTCCAGAGAGTCCATTAGCGTGGACATATCACACCATCCATAGTCGTAAGTACTCAGGCTCGCGCCGGACAGCTATGACTTCGGCGAGCCCTCGGCGTGAGCTCGGTCGAACGCTCAGTCGAGCCGTCCGGCAGCCTGGCGGGCCAGATACCAGTCAAACTAGACCGCTTCAAGCCTGGACTTGGCAGTCCAGGCNNCAGGCTGAGTAGCTACCCACAGTCATAGATTATAACAACCGAAAAGTATAGCACAGGTCAGCACGCGCGGCAAATCGCGCAGGTGCTGATAGCTGGCAACAGAAACGTTGATGGCGAATAGCCGCGATCAGGTCCCATCCCTAGACCTCAGGCGGCGGCCAGCCCAACTTCCTTAGGAAAGCCTTGTCCTCTGGGCTGAGGTCGGCGCGAGCCAGGAGGTCTGGGCGACGCTCCAGGGTGCGCCGCAACGATTCCCGCCGCCGCCAGCGGGCGATCTCGGCATGATGGCCGGAGAGCAGCATCTCCGGCACCGCATGGCTACGAAACTCCGCCGGGCGGGTGTAGTGGGGATGCTCCAATAGGCCGTCGGCGTGGGAGTCTCGCTCTGTTGCTGCAGGATCCCCCAGCACGCCAGGCAACAGCCGCGTCACGGCGTCGACGATCACCATGGCCGCGATCTCTCCGCCCGAAAGCACGTAGTCGCCGATGGACATCTCATCGGTGGCCAGGAACTGCCGCACCCGCTCGTCCACTCCTTCGTAGCGCCCGCAGATCAGAGCCAATCGCTTGTGCTGCGCCAGCTCCCTGGCCACGGCCTGCGTGAAGAGACGACCCTGTGGGCTGAGGAGGATGATGGGAGTGCAGGAGGACGTCTCGTTCTCCAAGCCCAGCACAGCCTCCAGAGCACGGAAGATGGGCTCTGGCTTCATGACCATGCCACCGCCACCGCCGTAGGGCGCATCGTCCGTCACCTGGTGCTTCCCCTGGGCATAGCCGCGGATATCGTGCATGGCGATGGAGATGTGCCCCGCCTCTTTCGCCCGCATGATGATGCTGTCAGCCAACACGCCGGCGAACATGTCAGGAAACAGGGTGAAGATGTCAAAGTGCATCAACCGCCTCGTTTATTCCTTGATCGAGCACGCAAGTCGACAAAAAGGCCACAGGGCGTTGCCGCCCGGTGGCCTTCGAGGCAGGTGTCCCCGCCATGCCGTGTGTCAACGGGTTTTGAACCTGTAATCGCAGGTGGGGGTCTCACCTGAAAGTCCTGCCTTGCCGGTCGATGGCTACCGCATTTCCCTCAGGGCTTCGACTCCCATATCCAAGGTGTTGGCTCAAAACGTGATGTTGGCATCACGAACACCGCAGGGCACTGCGCCCACATTTTACCACAACTCCGGGGAACGTGCAAATCGGCGATGGCGGGTAGCCAATGGCCGATGGGTAATGCGCCAGAGGGATATTGGCTCTTTGCTACTCACTCGCCAGACGCAGGTGGAGTTCTTCTAGCTGTCGTGGCGAGATCTCCGAGGGCGATCTGGTCATCAGGTCCGCAGCCGAGGCGGTCTTGGGGAAAGCGATCACCTCCCGAATGTTAGGCTCGCCCGCCAGCAGCATCGCCAGCCGGTCAATGCCTGGTGCGATGCCGCCATGCGGTGGCGCACCGTATTCGAAGGCCTCCAGCATGTGGCCGAACTGCGCCTGAGCCTGCTCGGGGGTGATGCCCAAGGCGCGGAATACACGCTCCTGCTGCTCTCGCCTGTGCATGCGGATGCTTCCCCCACCAATCTCCCAGCCGTTGCAGACGACGTCGTAGGCCTTGGCTCGCACGCGGCCAGGATCAGTCTCCAACAGGGGCCAGTCCTCGTCCAGCGCTGAGGTGAAAGGATGATGCACGGCACTCCAGCGTCCTTCCTCCTCGTCCCACTCCAGCAGCGGGAAATCGAGCACCCAGGCGAAAGCCAGGATGTCGTCATCCACCAGTCCCAGCCGATGCCTCATCTCCAGCCTGAGGTGGCCCAGCACCTGCGCCACCGTTGCCGGCTGGTCAGCCACGATCAGGATCAGGTCGCCGTCCTCTGCCTCCGCCTGGGCGATGATGGACTGCAACTCCTCGTCGGTCAGGAACTTGGCGATCGGCGAACGAACCTCCGTGCCTGCATCTGAGGATCCCTGCACTGCGATCCAGGCCAGTCCCTTGGCGCCCAGCCGCTGCGCCAAGTCGGCCAGTTCGTCAATCTGTCTCCGGCTGTAGCTGCCGCAGCCGGGCGCGCGCACCGCTTTCACCTGTCCGCCCTTCGCTATCGTCTCAGCGAAGATGCGGAAGCCGCAGCCAGTCAGCAGATCCGATAGGTCCACCAACTCTAGCCCGAAGCGCAGGTCGGGCTTGTCGGAACCGTAGCGGGCCATTGCCTCGGCATGGCTCAGGCGGGGGAAAGGCTTGCGCCACAAGCGCTTGCCCGTCTCCGGTTCCAGCGTTTCCACCAGCGCTGTGAACAGCCCTTCCGTGAGCTGCAGCACATCCTCCTGCTCGACGAAGGACATCTCCACGTCCAGTTGGGTGAACTCCGGCTGGCGGTCGGCCCGCAGGTCTTCGTCGCGGAAGCAGCGGGCAATCTGGAAGTAACGCTCGAAGCCAGAGACCATGAGAAGCTGCTTGAGCTGCTGCGGCGATTGCGGCAGCGCATAGAACTTGCCCGGATGGACGCGGCTGGGCACAACGTAGTCCCGCGCGCCCTCTGGCGTGCTCTTGATGAGGATGGGGGTCTCGATCTCCAGGAAGCCGCGAGCGGAGAGATACTCGCGGATGAACTGCACGATGCGATGGCGCAGCAGCATATTGCGCTGCATACGGGCGCGGCGCAGGTCCAGGTAGCGATACTTCAGCCGCAGCGGTTCGGCGACCTCCGTCTCCTCGTTGATGTAGAAAGGAGGTGTGCGGGCGGGATTGAGGATCTCGACCCCTTCGA
>DFBV01000208.1:2165-6754 GCA_002366755.1 Anaerolineales bacterium UBA3071 | reverse complement strand
CACGTTATCGGGGCTCGCACCAGGGTAGAGCGCAGCGATGTGCTCCCTCAGTTCGACGACACCGTTGGTTTGAGGATAGTCCAGTTCGGTGGTCAGCAGCTCTTCGATCACCGCCGGATCATCCACCAGCTCACGGATGGTCATGGGGTGAACGCCGCTCTCTGATAGGTTGTAGTCCACGACGTTCTCCAGCTTGGACATCAAACGTTCCATGTCGAATGGTTGAAACTTGGTTGTGCGATTCATGACACTCCTCCAACTGGCTGTTTCCCGCCGTGACTGCCTCTCTGAGCACGGTGGTTTCTGGCAATCTCCAGCAGCCGCGGCACATCCACGTTGCCGCCGCTGACCACCACAGCGACATGTTGACCAAGCCACTCTACCTTGTCGTACAGTATTGCTGCCATGCCCACAGCGCCTCCCCCTTCGACGACAAGATGGTGACTCTCGAGCGCAAAGGCCATCGCGCCGGCGATTTCCTCTTCAGACACCAAGACTGTATCGTCAGCATACTTCTGGACCATGTCGAACGTATAGGCATTGTCCAGGCCAAGCCCACCCGCCAGAGCATCGGCCAAGGTCGGTTCCTCCATGATCTCCACCACCTTGCCGGCGCGAAGACTTAGAACCATGGCCGGGCCACGTTCCATGGAGACGCCGATGACACGGATCGCGGCATCAGCGGATTTGAGCGCCAGCCCGATTCCGGAAAGCAGTCCCCCGCCAGAGAGGGGGATGACCACTGTGTCTATCTCTGGGAGGTCTTCCAGCAACTCCAAGCCGATGGTACCCTGTCCGGCGATGACCAAAGGATCGTCGAAGGGATCAATCAAAGTCAAGCCCCGCTCCTCCTGCAACCGCAAGGCGTGCTTCTCGGCTTCGTCGTAGCTGTTGCCGTACACTACCACCTCAGCGCCGAGGCAGCGGATGGCATCCACTTTGTTGCTCGGAACCTGTGCCGAGATGCAGATCACAGCTTTAATGCCCAATTGCCTGGCGACGTACGAGACCGCCCGGCCGTGGTTGCCGGTGGAGACAGCAATGACTCCTCGCTCCTTCTCATCCGGTGTGAGGCTAAGCATCTTGTTGGCAGCCCCCCGGATCTTGAACGAACCTGTCTCTTGCAGGCATTCGAGCTTAAGGTAGACGGAGCTACCGACGCGCTCGGCCAGCAAAGGAGAACGGACCAGCGGCGTCCTTCTGGCAATGGAAACGATCCTCTGCCTGGCGGAGTAGACGTCGCGCATTGTCACGTTGGAAGTGGGCATAGATTTCTCCTGAGCTTGCCGTGCTGCCGTTCCTACAGAAGAGGGCTAGGACAAGATACCCAGAACCGCTCGGCATAACCCGCGCCGCCGCCCACCAGGATCATGTGGGCGCGTACCCTTCGCACCATGGCTTCAGCATCGCCAAAGAGCACCGGGATCTGCGAGCGATAGCAGGCGATGGCTTCGCATTTCAGGGTCACGTGCGGTTCCTGCACCAACCGCAGCTCAGCCATCCAGCCGCGCCCGCCAGGCCGAGCCAGCGCGCTGACCAGCGCATGGCCTTGCTCTACATAGGGGTAGTCCTCATAGAAGCAAACGGGAAAGCTGCGCTGCTCCAGCTTGAGCGCCGCCGCCCTGACGATCAGATGGTCCACATGGCCTCCGGCAGCGAGAGGAGCATGAAACAGCGTGTTCCGAAAGCGGTCGTAACGTTGGGCGATGGCCGCTGCCAGTTCATCCACGAGGCAAAAGTCGGCGGGATGGAGATGACCGCCCATGAGTTGCTCGTCGGAAGTGTAGAGGAAAGCACCGTTAGCAGGGTCTGTGCGGTAGGGGGCATCCAGGTAGTCCAGGCAGACCGGCACAGCCCCCAGGACGCGACAGGCTGCCTCGTTCTCCTCTCGACGTGTGCCAACCATATCGGGCGGATTGCCCGCAGCTTCGTGAAGCTTTACTGCATAGGAAGACAGGAGGTCAAGACGAGGATGTCCGGCAAAGATAGTCAGCACTTCAACGGACTCGCCGCCGGCTATCTGCTGGGCGATGTTTGCGCCGCAGGAGAGCACGGCGTCATCCAGGTGAGGAGACAGAAGAACATGGCGCACAGCAGACATGGATGCCTCTACACTTTCCATTCCTTCCTCTTTCATTTCCACGGCTGCCATCCTCTACCGTTAGCGATTATACCACTCCTCTGGTGTTCCCGCAACAAGAGGGTGTGCTTTTCCAAACGGATGGGTTTCTGGTATAATCTGGAGGGAAACCGATTGACAAGCAGATTAAGGAAACAAGGGAAATGAGCGATCGCCCAATATCACCTACCCGCCGTCTTGAGGAAATCCCGCTGGACGCGGCGCTTCGTCCTCGCACCCTGGCCGAACTAGAGGGACAGGAGCGGATCAAGAACAACCTGCGCATCCTCATCGAAGCTGCCAAGGGGCGGGGCGAACCGTTGGATCACATCCTGTTCTACGGCCCGCCGGGCCTGGGCAAGACGACCCTGGCTCATATCTGCACCCACGAGATGGGCGTGGGCATCAAGGTGACGTCTGGTCCTGCCATCGAGCGAGCTGGCGACCTGGCGGCCATTCTCACCAACCTGCGCCGCGGCGACATCCTCTTCGTTGACGAAGTGCACCGGCTGGGGCGGACAGTAGAGGAGATCCTCTACCCGGCCATGGAGGACTACGCGCTGGACATCGTTATCGGCAAAGGACCGAGTGCGCGCAGCATCCGGCTGAAGCTGCCCCGATTCACCGTCATCGGTGCCACGACGCGGCTGGCGCTGCTCACAGCACCACTGCGCTCTCGTTTCGGGGCCGTCTATCGTCTCGATTTCTACGCCCAGGAGGCCATCGAGGCCATCGTGCGGCGGGCAGCGGGGCTATTGGACGTGCCGCTGACCGAAGAGGGGGCCACCCTCATTGCCGAACGAGCCAGAGGCACGCCGCGCGTCGCCTTGCGCTTCCTCAAGCGAGTGCGGGATTATGCCCAGGTGCGGGCCGACGGGCGCATCACCGGCCCCGCAGCCAGGGCGGCTCTGGAGCTCCTGGAAGTGGATGATCTGGGGCTGGACGACATCGACCGCCGTCTGCTTCTGGCCATCATCGAGAAGTTCGACGGCGGGCCTGTAGGACTGTACACCCTTGCTGCCGCGCTTTCCGAAGAATCGGATACCATCATGGACGTGGTGGAACCGTACCTGCTGCAGCTTGGTTTCCTGGATCGCACGGCCCGGGGACGCGTGGCCACTCGCCGGGCCTACGAGCATCTGGGGATCCAGTACCCCGAGAAGCCAGAGCAACCGAGACTATTATGAACATGGAGGTTATCCCATGGGAGTGACTCTAGCCATCCAAGCGGAATACCCCAAGGTAGAGGTGCTTCAAGCCCTGCAAGAAGCCATTCTCAATCAGACCGCCCTGGCTCGGGCGCGGTTTGAACGATTCCAGAGCGAATGCCAGGTTTTCGAGCGAGGCTATGCCATGAGCTCCGATGAATTCCTGGACAGATTTGAAGCTGGCGAACTCGGCGACGCGGCTGAGTTCTTCGACTGGTTTGCAGCCAAGCGAGGGCTGGATGTTTGGGAACGCAAGTATCGCATCCTTAGCGGGGTTGCCTGGTGAATGCCCAAGCCTACTACCACCGCGTCACCGAAATCATAGCCGCCTGCCCCTTGGTCATCAGTCTGGACATCGCGTTCCGGGAAATTGACGAGAATGAGTGTTACATCAAGGGTGTCCTACATCTGACCGGTGGACACACTTTGCATCTGGCCGAATACGTCGTTACAGAACCTGAGCCGCCTACCCGGCTGAAGTACCGCTACCAACTCCAAGGGGCCGATCAACTCCGAGTAGTCCGTTGGGATAACGCACCCCACCATCAGAATATGGAAACCTCTCCCCACCATTGGCATGACGCCGACAATATAGCCCATCCCTCCCCAGCCATGGATCTCGAAAGCGTGTTAGCTCAGGCGCTGGCCATCGTGGGAGAGAAGCTTGCAAGGGAATCAAGCACGTGAGACCTACCGTGGCGGTGACGGCAAAACGGAGTGACGCGGCCTGGGTGGCGGAACGGGTGCAGCCTTACCTCAATGCCGTAGCGGCCGCTGGCGGCGACTCCCTCCTGCTCGCACCAGACAACTCCGGTGACGTAGACTTCACACTTGAGGATTCAGCCCACGGCCTGCTGCTCAGCGGCGGCGGTGACATTCATCCACGACGCTACGGACAGCCCTTGGCAGGCAGCGAACCAGGCAGCATTGACGAGCCGCGGGATGACCTGGAATTGACACTGGCCCGCGCCGCTCTGGCGGCAGACCGGCCCATCCTGGCCATCTGCCGTGGCGTACAGGTGCTGAACGTGGCCCTGGGCGGCGGGCTGGTACAACACGTAGATGGTCACCGCGACCAGCGACCCAACAGAACGCTACGCCACGATGTGCGAGTGACGCAAGGCAGCCGATTGGCACGCCTCCTGGGTTGTGATGGCGCAATCCAGACGAACAGTTCCCACCATCAGGCCATTGACGATAGCTGCCTGGCTCCTGGGCTGCGAGCCACGGCCCGCAGCCTGCCGGATGACCACGTGATCGAA
>DFBV01000208.1:0-2125 GCA_002366755.1 Anaerolineales bacterium UBA3071 | reverse complement strand
TGCCCGCCGTGCACCAGCGGCTGTTCAGCGATTTCGTCGCCGCGGCGAGGGAAGAGGCGGAGCGACGCAGAGTAAGGTGAGATGAAGACCGCTGAGTTCGACTACGAACTTCCCCTGGAGATGATCGCCCAGACGCCCATCGAGCCGCGAGACGGTTCGCGGCTTCTGGTGCTTGACCGGCGCGGCGGCGAGATCACTCACCGCCATTTCCGAGACATCGGTGAGTATCTGCGGCCCGGTGACCTGCTGGTGGCCAACGACAGCCGCGTGATCCCAGCGCGGCTCCTGGGACGCAAGGAGACTGGCGGTCGAGTAGAGGTGTTCCTGCTCAAACGCCTCCAGGAGCGCACCTGGCAAACGCTTGTGCGAGGCAAGCGACTGCGCCCAGGCACAAGAATCGAAATCCAAAGGCCAGAGTCTAGGAATCACGCCTCCCAAGAACACACGCCACACACAACCCGACACTCGAAACCCGAAACCCGAAACACCTCCCTGACGGCAACCATCGTGGCCGAGACGGACGACGGCGGCCGCGTGGTCGAGTTCGATCGGGCAGTCGAACCACTTCTCGACGAGCTTGGAATCGTGCCCCTGCCACCCTACATCCACGAGCCATTGGCTGATCCAGAGCGATACCAGACCGTGTATGCCCGCATGCAGGGTTCTGTGGCTGCGCCCACGGCGGGCCTGCACTTCACCGCTGCGCTCATAGATCATCTGCAGGTCCAGGGGATACGCTTTGCCTTTGTCACACTGCATGTGGGGCTCGATACGTTTCGCCCTGTGAAGACGGAACGGATAGAAGATCACCCCATGCACAGCGAATGGGCGGAACTGCCTCCGGAGACAGCAGAGGCCATTACCCAGACGAAGGCTGCTGGCTGCCGCGTGGCTGCGGTAGGCACCACGGCTGTACGTGTTCTAGAGACATCGGCTCGCTTTTCGGTGGACGACCCGAAACTCGAAACTCGAAACCTAGAACCCTCCAGAGGCTGGACGGATCTGTTCATCACTCCTGGCTACCACTTCTGTGCGGTGGACGCTATGATCACGAACTTCCACTTGCCCCGTTCCACGCTGCTGATGTTGGTGGCGGCTTTCGCCGGCAAGGAACTGATGGATAGAGCGTACCACGAGGCCATGACCAAAGGGTACCGCTTCTACAGCTTCGGGGATGCGATGTTCATCCTGTGACGGCAATCTAGCCCTTCCGCAGCACATCGAGGCGGAGTCACCCACTGTTGGGCAATACCGGACATGACTCACATCATGTACAGTCCCAGGGAAAGGTATTAGAATTGGGAAGCAGAATCACGTCACAGAAGACAGGCTACGTTCTAGGGCTATCATCAGGAGGCTTCCTGATTTGCGACAACTCTATCGTTGGAGTGACACTGTGACACAAGAAGAAACGTTGGACTTCGCTCCGCTTGAGCAGATACTCGACAGGTATGAGGGGCAGCAGAGTGCGGTTATCCCTGTCCTTCAGCAGGCTCAAGAGGCCTTCGGCTACTTGCCTCGCCCGGTGTTGGAGACCATCGGCAGGCGTATGAAAGTGCCCCTGAGCCGCATCTACGGCATAGTGACTTTCTATTCGCAGTTCTGCCTCACCCGGCGGGGCAGGCACATCATCTGTGAGTGCAATGGCACTGCCTGCCACGTGCGCGGAGCGGTGAAAATCATCAATGCTGTGGAGAAGGAACTGGGGATCAGGGCTGGTGAGACGACTCCTGACTATGAGTTCACTTATGAGGTGGTCTATTGCCTGGGCTCTTGCGCACTTGCTCCCGTGGCAGTCATTGATGGCCAGGTGGTGGGCCACCTGAACCCGGAACGGATGGTCAGGATCATCCGCAGCCTGAACGAGAAGAACCAGCAGCAAGAAGAAGTAAACGCCTAAGTGCAAAGGTACGGAGGCTGCACTCCGCACTGCCGGGTCAAAGGAGGAGAATAGACGATGCCTAAGCTCAACTCATTGGAGGAACTTGAGCGGCTCCGTGAGGGAGTTCAGAGAAAACTCAAAGCCCATCTGGAGAATAGCACTACCATTGCCATAGGGATGGCCACCTGTGGCGTTGCCGCTGGCGCCCAGGAGACCAAGAATGCCATCTCGAAGGAACTGGAG
>DFBV01000170.1:25642-26388 GCA_002366755.1 Anaerolineales bacterium UBA3071 | reverse complement strand
GGATTCGAGCATGAAGGCGCTAGTCGGTCAGGTTCAAGTTGAGCTCACGCTCTTTCTGCGTGACAAAACGGTTGTCTTCTTCTCCCTCTTCTTTCCTCTGGTGACGGTGGCTTTCTTCGGCTACTTGAACCGGGAGGGCCAGGTGGGGGAGGTCTCCTACCCCAGTTTTCTAATAGCTGGCGGGATCGGCATGGTGGTGGCCAGCGCCGCCTTTGAGAATCTGAGCACGGCGCTGGCCAGGCAGCGCGACGCTGGCATCTTGAAGCGGTTGGGCGGTACGCCCCTCCGGGTGTGGACGCTGGTAGGCGCCAAAGTGTTGACGGCAGCGGCGGTCACCCTGGCTCAGACCATCCTCATGGTCGCCGCCAACGTCTTCCTCTTCGAGGCTGAGATCACCGGCAGCATCTTCTGGGGTCTGGCAGTGTTGACCGTCGGCATCTTGACCTTCGCCACCATGGGGATTGCCCTGGCCGGACTGAGCCACAACGCCGACGTCGCCTCGGCGGCTGCGATGGCGCTCTCCCTGCCTATGCAGTTCCTGTGTGGCACCCTCTTCCCGATCGAGGAGATGCCCCCGTTGCTTCGGCACATCGCTCAAGCACTGCCCTTGACCTACTTCGTGGACGCACTGCGTGGCGCAATGCTCACAGGTGGAGGGCCGGGGGCGTATACCAGGGATTGGATGATCCTGTTGGGCTGCCTGGTGGTTGCCTTTGTCGTCGCTATCAAGACCTTTCGGTGGGAGT
>DFBV01000170.1:20516-25521 GCA_002366755.1 Anaerolineales bacterium UBA3071 | reverse complement strand
TGACCATCGGCCTCATCACCTACTGCATCATCACTTCTGCCTTCGAGGGGCTAGTGCCTCGGTTGGTCAGGCAACGCGAGGCAGGGATCCTCAAGCGACTGGGCGGAACACCCCTGCGGAAGTGGGTGTTCCTGGCAAGCAAAACGCTGAGCGCAAGCGTGCTCGTCTTCGTCGAAGCCGCGTTGATCTTCGCCGTGGGGCTGGTCTCCTCCGGCGTCGCCGTCGTGGGCAGTTGGTGGACCCTGGGGGCCATTCTGTTGCTCGGCACCTTCACCATGGCCGCGCTGGGCTTCATCCTCAGCAACCTGACCACCAGCGCCGATGGTGCTGTTGTGGCAGTCCACGCCGTCTACATTCCCATGCTGCTCCTCTGCGGGGCTTTCTACCCCCTGGAGGCCCTGCCGAAAGCGTTGCAGGTTGTGGCCAAGGCTTTGCCGCTCACCTATCTCGTTGGCCCCTTCCGCAGCGTCATGGTGGAGGGCACGGGCTTGGTGGCCAACGGTGGCGACCTGCTGATCCTGCTGGTCTGGATGATCGGCGGATGGGTCGTCGCCATCAAGACATTCCGGTGGGAATAGAGGGCTTGCGCAGCGAATCCGATCCTACAATCCTACAATGAAGAGAGGCATTATGGCTAGAATTGAAGAGTCGGTGTGGCTGAAGGCAAGGCCAGAAGAAGTTTAGCCGTTCATCACCGAGCCGGAATGACGCCGACTTGACATTGCCTGCGCTTCCGCCTATGATAAGGTATTGTTCGGCAAGGTCTCCTGACCGCCGCCGGATGGGGCTCGGTCCGGAGACCTTCGCCCAACGAGCAGGTGGGCAATGACAAACCAGAAAGCAAGTGAGCGTGCCATCGTGCGTACACTATTGATGGACATACTTCTGCCTGCTATCGGCTTTGGCCTGGGGGTTGGTTTTGCAACCGGAAACTATCCAGTTTCAATGACCACCGGCCTGGCTATCAGCGGCTCGATTTTCGTCCTCTACAAGTTAGATCAGACATTCCTCCATCCCCGGCTAGAGAAGCTGTATCCGGACTGGCTGCAGTTGGGACTGGAGATGACCTTCTCGCTGCTCGAGCACATCCTGGGCGCGTTACTGGCCCTATTCGTCTGCAGTCGCATCTTTGGCTTTGCCCTTGTGCCGTCCGCAGCCTGGGTGGCCCTGGGGGGCATGGTGATCGCGTTCCCCATCATCCACGGCACAGGCCTTGCGCTGCGCTTCTACCGTCAGTTGAAGGAGAAAGAACGACAGGAGGAGCAACTGCGGGCGCTGGCGACGCAGGCGGAACTGAAGGCGCTCAAAGCGCAGATCAACCCCCATTTTCTCTTCAACACGCTCAACACCATCGCCGCGCTGATCCACGCCGACCCCGCGCAGGCCGAGGCGACGGTCGAGCGGCTGGCCGAGATGTTCCGCTACCTGCTGGCGGGCAGCGAGCGGGGGTTGGTGTCGTTGGAAGAGGAACTGACCTTCGTAGACGGCTATCTGGAGATCGAGCGAGCCCGCTTCGGCGAGCGGCTGCGCGTCGTCAGAGAGATTGCCCTTGAGGCTCTGGACGTGCCCATGCCCAGCCTGATCCTTCAGCCACTGGTGGAAAACGCCGTCCGGCACGGCCGAGAGGCCGATGGCAGCATACACCTGATCATCCGCATCCAGTCTCAGGGCAACGAGGTGGTGGTCGCCATCGCCGACCAGGGGACGGGTTTGAGCAAGGGAGCAAGGAAGTATGGGAACGAGGGAGTGTGGGAGTATGGGAACGAGGGAGTTTCTCCGCTATGCCCTGGTTCCTCTGCTCTTCCGCCCAGCAGAGGCCACGGGCTGCGTAACGTGGATGAGCGGCTGAGGAAAACGTATGGGGAGGGGTATGGGCTGGAGATCCGGGACAATGAGCCGCGGGGGGCTGTGGTTATAGTGCGTATCCCGGTGAGGAGTGTGTGAGTATGGGGGTGTGGGAGTGGGAGGAGGCAGGTAGATGGCGCTGGTGAAGCATTTCAAGGAGCTGCGTGTGTACCAGCAAGCGTTTGCGGCGGCAAGGCAGATTTACAAGTCGTCGAAGCGCTGGCCGAAAGAGGAGCGCTATTCACTCACCGACCAGATCCGCCGCTCTTCCCGGTCGGTCTGCTCCAACGTCGCGGAGGCATGGCGCAAGCGCCGCTACTGGGCTCACTTCGTCAGCAAGCTGAGTGATTCCGACTCCGAAGGCGCCGAGACCCAAGTCTGGCTGGACTTCGCCCTGGACTGCGGCTACATCACCCAGCAAGACCGCGACGCCCTCTACGAGACCTACGACCACATCGCCGGCGGCCTGGTCAAAATGATGGCCAACCCTGACGCTTGGTGTGGCCCTTCCCAGTTACGCGAACCTCCTGCCCCCTACGACGCCCACACCCCCACACTCGCACACTCTGATGCTGACACAGACAAGGATACAGACCAGGAATGAAAACGCCAATACGCACGCTGATCGTTGACGACGAGCCCCCCGCTCGCGAGCGGCTGCGCCGTTTGCTGACAGAGATCGAAAGCGTCGAGATTGTCGGCGAGGCGGAGGGCGGCATCCAGGCGGTGGAGATGATCGAGCAGGAGAAGCCGGACCTGGTGCTGTTGGATGTCCAGATGCCGGGCTTGGATGGCTTCGGGGTCATCGAGGCGCTGGCGGAACCGCCGCCCATCGTTTTCGTCACCGCCTACGACGAGTACGCCATCCGCGCCTTCGAGGTCAACGCGTTGGACTATCTGCTCAAGCCCTTCAGCCGGGGACGGCTGGCGAAGGCCATCCTCCGCGCTCAGCAGGCATTGGTTGAGGAAGGGGATTTTGCAGAGCGTCTCGGCCCGCTGCTGGAGAGCCTGGCCGCCCAGGGGCGCTACCTGACCCGCCTGGCAGTGCGCGACCGCGTCAGCATCCGCGTGCTGGACGTGGACGAGATGGACTGGATCGGCATTGAGGGGGAGCAGGTGATGGTTCACGTGGGGGATCAGGCCTATCCTCTCTGCCGCACGCTGGCTGAACTGGAGGCCCGGCTTGACCCGGCTCGCTTCTTCCGCGCCCACCGCTCCGCCATCGTCAATCTCGATCGGGTGAAAGAGGTCATCCCCTGGTTTAAGGGGAGCCATAAGCTGCGGCTGACCACCGGTGCTGAGGTGGAACTCAGCCGGGCACGGGCCAGGGCATTGCGGCGCATCCTCGGCTGGTAGGCACATAGGCCATCCAACCATCCTGGCGGGAGGGCAAGCTTTGCTGCGTAGGGGTGCCGATCCGTGGCGGCCGCACCAGATCGGTTCGTTCAGCGATGGTAAGGGTGTCTCTTTGCGCGTTACCTCTCCAACGAACACCATACCTGCGTCCCACCACCGGGGCGACTGTTTACCTCCAGTGCCGCGTCGATCATCGCCGCCCGCTCTCGCATCCCTGTCAGGCCATAGCGACCGTGATCCACGCCGGCGGGGTCGAAACCTGCACCGTCATCCTGGATCACCAAGTCAATCCTGTCGGCGCCGAAGGCCAGGCGCACAGTCACCTGTCGGGCGGCGGCGTGGCGCTCCACGTTAGTCAGCGCCTCCTCGGCGATGCGGAACAGCGACTGGGCCTCATCGTCCGTCAGGTCGGGTTTCTGGCCGGCCACGCTCAGATCGGTTTGCACGCCGGTCCGTGCCTGGAAGGCCCGGAGCATGTCTTGCAGCGCGCTGACCAACCCCAGCGTCTCTACCGGATCAGCGCGCAGGGACTGGATGGCCTGCCGCGATTCCTCCAGCCCGCGCCGGGCCAGAGCCAAGATGTCGTCCGCCGCCTGCTGGGCCGCTGCGGGATCGTGGGCCAGCAGGGTGCGCAGCGCCTCCAGTTGCACAGTCAGCCCGGCCAGCGAACGGGCCAGCGTGTCGTGCAACTCGCGGGCCAACCGATTCCGTTCGCGGCTGGTGGCTAACTGTTCGATGGTGGCAGCATGGCGGCGCAACCGTTGGTGGGCGGCCTCCAGTTGCACATGTTGCCGCCGCTCCCGGCGGGCCAGGACGCTGACGAGGAGGGCACCAGGTACAGCAAGGCGACGCGCGTCGTCGCCCCCAGGAAAAAGCCCCGGCTGAGGATGTCCCGGTGCAAGGCCCAGACGCCGGTACCTAGGTGCAGGATCGTCGCCCAGGTGCTGCCCCAGACCGCTCCCCGCCGGCCATAGCCCCAGGCCAGCAGTATCAGGGGGATGAGCAGGAAAAAGAAAGGCTCAATCGGTGAGGTTTCTATCCAGTGACTGGCTACCGACCATGGCAGATCCAAGCGTTCGGGCCAGAAAGCGGGGCGATCAAAGAAGGAGGGAGCTGAGGCCAAGCTCTCGACAAGCACATCTAGACCCAGGACCAGAGCCAGAAACCGCTGCCCCAGTGCCCCTTCCAGCCAGGGCGGAAGCACCAGGATGGCCAGTAGCAGCGTAGGCGCAGAACGCATCAGGAGACCCAGCCGGGCTGAACCCCCCAACCGCAGTATTGCTAGAAGGCCCAGGCCCAGGAACGCCAGCTTCACGAGCAGCGTCAGCCGGTAGATGCGGAGCGCTTCGCGTATGGGCAGTGATTGCTTCATGGTGACTATGTCACGCCACAGCAGCACGCAGTTCCTCACGAATCACGCGGCACAGGACAGTTTCCAGGTCGCGCTCGCGGATACTCGCTTTCAGCGTTTCGTTGATCAGTGTCTGATAGCCGCGCCCGCCAGCTTGTGTCTTGAAGTAGGCAATGGTTTCGGCATCGAGTAGCATGGTGACGCGAACTTTACCCTTGGAAACAGGCTTACCTCCAAAGCGCAATACCGCTCGCTCCATCTGATCTTCCGTGACTTCGGGAATATCAGACAAGTCAATCTCCTTGTCTTGCATAGCGCTAATACGTTCCCAGTCCGTTTGCGAATCCTTGATTGCACCCTGTTATGATCGGTCATACTTGCCCGGCTTGACATCCGGTACCTTGGCTGTGGCGCTCTCGAACTTCAGCCTATCTCCTCGCTGAGCCCGTGCTT
>DFBV01000170.1:3046-20416 GCA_002366755.1 Anaerolineales bacterium UBA3071 | reverse complement strand
CCGCAGCAGCGCTTCCTGGATACTCTTCTCAGTGCGGGTATCCACGCTGCTGGTCGCCTCGTCGAGAATCAGAATGCCCGGATCGGCCAGAATGGCGCGGGCGATAGCCAGCAACTGACGCTGTCCCTGGCTCAGGTTGCTGCCCCGCTCCGAAAGCTCCGTGTCGTATCCCTGGGGCAACCGGCGGATGAACTGGTCGGCGTTGGCCAGCCTTGCCGCGGCAACGATCTCTCTGTCAGTGGCGTCCAAGCGCCCATAGCGGATGTTCTCCATCACCGACTCGGAGAAGAGAAAGGTGTCTTGCAGCACGATGCCCAGTTGGCGGCGCAGACTGGCCTTCTGCATCTCGCGAATGTCCCATCCGTCGATCTGAATAGCGCCACCGTCAATGTCGTAGAACCGCGTGAGCAAGTTGATCGTGGTGGTCTTACCCGCTCCCGTCGGCCCTACCAGGGCTATCGTCTGCCCCGGCTGGGCGGTCATGCTTACATCCTTGAGCACGGGCACGCCGGGCAGGTAACTGAAGTCCACGTGATCGAAGACCACCTTGCCAGCGACGTCATCCAGCACGACGGCGTGGGGTGCATCGGTTAGTTCCGGCTGCTCGTCAAGCACCTCGAAGACTCGCTCCGCTCCGGCCAGCGCGGACTGGATCTGGTTGTAGAGGTTGCCCAACCGGCGCAATGGTGCGGCGAACTTGCGCGAGTAATTGTAGAAGGTAGCGATGGTGCCCACCGTGGCCCAGCCCTGCAAGACCATCCAGCCCCCCAGCCCGGCGAGGATGGCGATGTTGGCGTTGCTCAGGATGCCCATCAGCGGCGGAACCAGCATGGCGTAGGTCTGCGCCTGGGTGCCGACCTGGCGCACCTTCTCGTTGGCGGCGTCAAAGCCCGCCAGCGTGCTGGCCTGCTGCCCAAAGGCCATGATCACCCGCTGCCCGCTGAACATCTCCTCCAACTTGCCATTCAACTGGCCGATGCGTTTCTGGTACTCGCGGAAGCCCCGTCGGGTGCGTTTCCCCACGAAGCCCACCAGCCACATCATGAAGGGAAAGACGACCATCGAGCCCAACGCCAGCCAGAAGTTGATCGCAAACATCATCACCACGATGCCAACCAGCGCGAGCAACCCGCCGAACAAGTCCGTCACGCTCTGAGAGAGCACGCGGCTGATGGCATCCAGATCGTTGGTCAACCGGCTCATCAACTCGCCATGCGGATGGCGGTCGAAGAAACTTAGCGAGAGCGTCTGCAAGTGCTCGAAGAGTTCACGGCGCAAGGTGCGCATCGTTTTCTGAGAAACCCTGGCCATGATCACGCTCTGGCCAGCCCTTGCCAGCCACGCGCCGATGTAGGCACCCAGCATCAGCGAGATGATACGCAGCAGCCCGGCCAAATCGCCGGCAGCGATCAACCTGTCAATGGCGACGCCCATGAGGTAGGGCACCAGCAGATCCAAGGGTGTGCTCACAATCACCAGCATGAGAACGCCGACCAGCGCCCATCTGTAGGGACGCAAGGTGGCGAGCAGCCGATGCAACGTGCCGCGCATATCGCGGGCTTTTTCGATCCTCGCCCCCCTGTGTCTCCCCCCGGGGCCGGGCATGCCGGTGGCAGGCGGTGAGGATTGTGTCTGTCGTTCAGTCATTGCACGATTTCCCTTGTGAAGTATATGAAGTAAAACGACTCTACTGAAAAAAGGTCAAAACCCATCAGCGGATTGAGCAGATGAAGCGGATAGCAATGAAACAAAATCAGCTTAATCCGCTCAATCCGCTGACGATTCCAGGCTTTCTCAGAGGAGTCGTAAAACGTAAAACGTGAAACGTGAAGTGAGATCACGTCTTACGTTTCACGCACCACCGTCCCCCAGTTGCGACTCGTAGATCTCTCGATAGATGGGACTGGAGGCCATCAATTCGGCGTGCGTGCCTTCGGCGGCAATCTGTCCCTGATCCAGCACCACGATCTTGTCGGCGCCGAGCACAGTGCTGATGCGCTGGGCGATGACGAAACTGGTGCGCTCGGCCGTCAGTTCTTCCAGCGCAGCCTGGATCTTGGCCTCCGTCTCCACGTCCACGGAACTGGTGCTATCATCGAGGATGAGCACCTTCGGCTGCATCAGCAGGGCGCGGGCGATGGCCATCCGCTGCTTCTGGCCGCCGGACAGGTTCACCCCCCGCTGCCCGACCGCAGTATCGTAGCCATCGGGGAAGGCGGTGATGAAACCGTGGGCCTGCGCGGCTTTGGCTGCGGCGATGACCTCTTCCTCCGTAGCATCAGGGCGACCGTAGCTGATGTTGTCGCGCACGGTACCGCTGAACAGCACCGCTTCTTGCAGGGCGATGCCCACCTGAGCGCGCAGTTCGTCCAGCGGGATGTCGCGCACATCCACGCCGTCCAGACTCACACTCCCCTCATCCACCTCGTAGAAGCGCGGGATCAAGTGAATGAGACTGGATTTGCCCGAGCCGGTGGCGCCCAGGATGGCCACCGTCTGGCCCGGCTCGGCCACCAGGTTGATCCCCTTGAGCACAGGCTCGTCGCAGCCCTGGTTGTAACTGAAGCCGACATCTTCAAAAGCCACACGTCCAGTCACGTTGGGTAGAGATTGCGCCTCTGGGCGGTTTTGCACCTCAGCAGTGCTGTCCAGCACTTCCCAGATGCGTTCAGCGGAAGCGTCGGCGGCGGAGAGCGGCCCGATCATTCCTGCCAGCATCAGCAGGGGGAAGAGTGAGAAGGCCATGTAGTTGATCGAGGCCATGATCTCGCCCACCGTGAAATCCCCCAGAATGGCCGATCTCCCGCCAAACCAGACGACGCCCACCACGCCCAGATTGACCAGGAACAGCATGGTGGGGATCAGTGTGGCGATGAGTTGCATGACCTTGACGTTCTCGGCCGTCAGGTCGCTGTTGGCCCGGTCGAAGCGAGCGTTTTCGTATTCGTCGCGCACGAATGCCTTGACCACGCGCACGCCCGCCAGATTCTCCTGCAAGACCTGGTTCAAGGTATCCAATTTCCTCTGCACCGATAGGAAGATCGGACGTCCTTTGGCGAGAAAAAACCAGATGATACCCCCGACCAGCGGCAGCAACGCCAGCATCAGCAGTGCCAACTGTCTGCTGGTGATAATCAACATAACCACGCTGCCGATCATCCACAGCGGCGCACGGGTCAGCATTCGCAGGGACATCTGCACAATCATCTGCACCTGGTTAACGTCGCTGGTCGTGCGCACCAGCAGTTGGCCCGTCTGGATGCGATCGAGGTTGCCAAACGAGAAGGTCTGTACCTTGCGGACGAGAGCGCTGCGCAAGTCGGCGCTCACGCCCATGGCCACTCGCACCGAAAACACCGTGTTGCCAATGGAAAACAAGGCGCTCAGCACGGCGGCCCCCAGCATCAGCAGGGAAGTGGTGAGGATCATCCCCATGTCCTGCTTGGTGACGCCCTCATCAATGGCCTGTTGGGTCAAGCGTGGGATCAGCAAGTCCGCTACCACCACGCCCAGCAACAGCACCATCGACAGGATGGCCCGCCGTCTGTACGGCCCAACGAATTTCAGCAATCGTCTAGGGTTACTCATCCGAAGTGACTCCTAACTCCAAGCGCCTATCCAACAACCCCGCCGCGAGCGGCGGGGAGGCTTGCCAATCCCAGACAGTATAGCGGCGAATCCGCTCGAAGTCAAGTCAACAAGGCCTTGCGAGGTCTTCCGACCTTCGCGAGGCTTATCTCATGGTCGCTGTCTATTCGTAGCGCAGGGCCTCAATGGGACGCAACTGCGCGGCGCGGAGGGCCGGATAGGTGCCAAACACCAGTCCCACAATGCTGGCCACGCCAGCGGCCAGGGCCACAGTCTCCGGCGTTACCTTTGTCGCCAGATCGGCGGACAGGTTGGAGACGAGGTTCGCTCCTGTGATTCCCAGGCCGATGCCCAGCAATCCGCCCAGGAAGCTCAGCACGATGGCCTCCAGCAGGAACTGCAGCAGGATGTCGCGTGGGGTGGCGCCCACTGCTTTGCGGATGCCCACTTCGCGGGTTCGCTCGGTGACCGAGACGAGCATGATGTTCATGATGCCGATCCCGCCCACCAACAGGCTGATGCCGGAGATAGCGCCCAGGAAGATGGTCAGCACGGCGGTGATTTCGCTGGCGATGTCCAATATCGCTTGTTGACTCGTGACATCGAAATCGTCCGTGTCGCCGGGAGCCAGGTCGTGGCGCTCGCGGAGCACGTCTGTCATCTGCCCAATGGCCGCGTCCACCTGGCTTTCGTCTACCACGCTGGCATAGATCGCCGCCACGGGTCGCTCACCGGATAGGGTGCGCTGCGGGAAGAAGCGTGTCTGGGCCGTGGTCAGCGGCACGTAGATGGTGTCATCGTCGATTCCTAAGCCGCCCTGTTCCTTCAGCACACCTACCACCTCGAAGCGCATCCCATCTATGCTGATGGTCTGGCCCACGGGATAGTCGCCGTCGGCAAAGAGGTCGCTGTAGGCTCCCCAGCCCAGCACCGCCACCTTGGCCTGATCCTCCAGATCGGCCGCGGTCAGAAAGCCGCCCATGCTCAGTTCCAGGTTGCGAACCTGGGCGTACTGGCTGTTGGTGCCGCTGACGGTCAAGTTGCTGGCCTCGTCGTCGGAAGTGACCCTCAATGAGCCCTGCATCACAGGCGTCACGGCCACCAGCGCTGGGGCATTGAAGGGATCGGCCAGAGCCTCAGCATCGGCGGTGGTGAGGTAGGCCGGTGTGCTGGCGCCGTCGGGTTGGTCAGCAGTGACGAATAACAGGTTCGATCCCAAGCTCTCAATCTCGCCGGTGATCGTGGCCTCGACACCCTCGCCCACCGAGAGCAAAGCGACCACCGACGCCACCCCGATGATGATGCCCAGCATGGTCAGGGCAGCGCGCATTTTGTTGGTTGTCAGGCCGGTCATGGCCGTGCGTAAGCTTTCGTAGATGCTCATGGTTTTCTCCTGGCTCCTCTTCTGTTCGCCGAGGTCTTCTCTCCCGTTCGCCGAGGTCTCCTCTTCCGTACGCCGAGGTCTCCTGACCGAGGCGTGAAGGGCTCGGTCGGGAGACCTTCGCCTATCACAGGAAGTTTGATCCGTTGATCGGTTCATCCTTCTCGATCAACCCATCCCGCAGATGGATAGCCCGTTTGCTGTAGGCTGCCGTCTCGGCGTCGTGGGTCACGAAGATGACCGTGATACCCTGCTCGTTGAGTTGTTGGAGGATGCGCAGCACCTCGTTGCCCGATTCGGTGTCCAGGTTGCCTGTCGGCTCGTCGGCCATGATGATGCTGGGCCCAGTCACGAGCGCCCGGGCGATGGCCACCCGCTGCTGCTCCCCGCCCGACAGTTCGTCGGGCTTGTGGTCCACCCGGTCGCCCAGGCCCACAGCTTCTAGCGCCTCCCGCGCCCGTTTGCGACGTTCTCGGCTACCGACGCCGGCATACGCCAGCGGCAGTTCCACCTGGCGCAGCGCTGTGGTGCGGGGCAGCAGGTTGAACATCTGGAACACAAAGCCAATCTCCTTGTTGCGGATGCGGGCCAGTTGCCTATCGGTCAAGAGGCTAACGTCCTGGCCGTGCAAGTGATAGACGCCGCCGGTCGGTGAGTCCAGGCAGCCCAGCACGTTCATCAATGTCGACTTGCCCGAACCCGACGGGCCCATGATGCTCACGAATTCGCCTTTTTCGAGCTGCAGCGATACCCCGCGCAAGGCATGCACCTCGACTTTACCCATCTGATATACTTTGGTGACGTTGTCGATCTCAATCATCGCTATCTTGCTCCGTCTAGCTGTTTCATTGCCTCACGTCCCTGCCCACCAAAGGGCCCGAATCCCGGCGAGCTAGAGGTCGTCTGGATCTGTCCTGGCACTTCCGGCAGAACCAGCCGCTCGCGCTCCTCCAGACCTTCAAGGATCTGCGTCTGGCTGCCGTCCCGCAGGCCGATGCGCACTTCCACTCGCTTGGTCGAACCATCGGGTCGTTGGCGGGTGACGTAGTAGCGGCCTGCCTCGCGGTCGGCCGCG
Organism: Anaerolineales bacterium UBA3071; assembly: GCA_002366755.1. Taxonomy (GTDB): domain Bacteria; phylum Chloroflexota; class Anaerolineae; order UBA3071; family UBA3071; genus UBA3071. Next base: position 14,372 of record DFBV01000170.1, on the reverse strand, counting down.
ATGGCCCGGTTGGGAACCAGCAACGTGTCGTCGGCGCTGGCCACTACGATGTCCACGTCAGCCGTCATGCCTAATCGGACAGGCAGTGCACTGGCATCGAAGCTGATCTCCACGCCGTAGGCTACCGCGCCGCCCACGTTGTTGGATGCGGGCGCGATATGCGTCACCGCGCCAGCGACCCCCTCCCCCTTCAACGCATCAAAGGAGAGATAGGCTACCTGCCCCTCCGCTAGTTGGGCCACGTCCACTTCGTCGCCGTTCACGTCCAGGATCAGGGACTCGGTGGTAGCCAGGACGATGGCCGGTGCGCCCGGCGAGGTCCACTCGCCTTCGCGGACTCGAACTTCGATGATGGTTCCGTCGAAAGGAGCAGTGAGCAGGGCATCGTCGAGTTGGGCCTGGGCCTGGGCCAACGCCACGGCGGCCTCCTCCACCTGGGCCCGGTACACCGCCACGTTCTCACCGTTGGGGCGCTCTTGCAGTTGGGCCAACTGCGCTTCGGCCTGTGACACCTGAGCTGCGGCGGCAGCCAGATCGCTGGCCGTTAGCTTGTCCTGTAGCTGCGCCAGTTGAGCCTTCGCTTGGGCCACCTGGGCAGCCGCGGCGGCCAGTTCGCTTTCGGTGGGATGGTTCGCCAGACCATCGTGGTTGGCCTGGGCCCGCTCCATCTCAATGTTGGCATTCTGCAGGTTGAGGGATTGCGGCAGCCTGGCGATATCGGGCCGATGTGCTACCTCATCATAGCTGGCTTGAGCCTGCTCCAGCGCGGCCCTGGCGCTATCGAGCGCGGCCTTCACCGAAGCGAGATCCTCAGCAGTGGGGCCGGTCAGCACCTTCTCGTAGTTGGCCTGGGCACTGTCCAACGATGCCTGCGCCGAGGCCAGTTCCTCAGCGGTAGGGCCGAAAGCTATCTTGTCGTAGTTGGTCCGAGCACTGTCCAGCGACGCCTGTGCTGAGGCCAGGTCTTCTTCGCTCGACGGCTCTTGGACCTGCTCCAACCGGGCCTGAGCGGTATCCAGGCTGGCTTGGGTGCGGGTGACTTGCCATTCCAGCGAGGTGGAATCCAATCGTGCCAATACCTGTCCAGCCTCGACCTGTTGCCCTTCCTCCACCAGCACCTCGGCGATGAGCCCACTCGTCTCGAAGGCCAACGTGGCCTGGCTCTCGGCGACCACGTTGCCTGTGGCGCTGGAGGTCTCCTCGATGTTGCCTCTGGTGACGACTGCCGTGGGCGCCGTCGCTTGAGCCGCGGCGGAAGGAGATTGCTGTCGTCGCAGGAAGAAGGCTCCGACGACGATCAACAGCGCGGCAGCGATCACGATGCCCCCGATCTTCAGTACAGGTTTGACGGTTTTCATTTCGTGGTTTCCTCCCTTTGCTTGGCATCAGTTGCTCTGCGCTCATCCTGGCAGAAATCGGCAGCCCGCGGTAGTGCCATTGGTCAGTTGTGGAGCCATGACGAAAGTCATACATTCAGGTGTCACGTGCCACGTGTCACGTGCCAAGTGGCATGTTTCACGTTTTACGTTTCACGCAGTTCTATGCCCTGCCAATCCATTTCACCGCAGGCCATTTCTTGCCAGTGCTCCTGGTTCGAAGCAGTGGCGACTCATCTGCGATTCCGGATTTGCCAAGATTTCGGATGTGGTATAGAATAGCGCCGTGTTAGCACTCTCGCCTTGCGAGTGCTAACACGCTTATCGCGTCAAACGAAAGCAACACTATCACAAGGAGGTTGTGGAGCAATGAATCTGAAGCCACTTGGTGACCGCCTGGTCGTCGAGCCTATCGAGCGCGAGGAGCGCACCGCCAGCGGCATCATCTTGCCGGAGACGGCGAAGGAGAAGCCGCAGGAGGGCAACGTGTTGGCCGTTGGCCCGGGGCGCCGCGATGAGGAAGGCAAGCGGATCCCCATGGACGTCAAAAAGGGAGACAGGGTGCTGTACGCCAAGTATGCCGGCACTGAGGTCAAACTGGACGACAAGAAGTTGCTCATCCTGAAGGAGAGCGACATCCTGGCCCTGGTCAAGTAGCCGTCCCCTGGAAGGGACGAATAAGAGCCACTATCATCCGTTAGGAGGAATCACAGAAATGGCAAAGCAACTGATATTCGCAGAGGAAGCCCGGCGCAATCTGAAAGTCGGCGTTGACATACTGGCCGAGGCCGTGAAGACCACCTTGGGGCCCAAGGGCCGCAATGTGGCGCTGGACAAGAAGTGGGGCGCCCCCACGGTCACTCACGACGGCGTGACCGTAGCCAAGGAGATCGAGCTCGAAGACCCGTATCAGAACATGGGCGCGCAGCTTCTCAAGGAAGCGGCGACCAAGACCAACGACGTCGCTGGCGACGGCACCACCACCTCCACAGTGTTGGCCCAGACCATCGTCAACGAGGGTCTGAAGAACGTGGCCGCCGGGGCCAATCCCATGCTGCTCAAGCGGGGCATCGAGAGCGGTACCGAGGCCATCGTCGAGGCCATCAAGGCACAAGCCACCGACTTGAAGGACAAGGAAGATGTTGCCCATGTGGCAGCCATCTCCGCCAACGACCGGCAGATCGGCGGCTTGATCGCTGAGGTGATGGACAAGGTAGGTAAGGATGGCGTCATCACCGTCGAGGAGAGCAAGGGTTTGGCTTTCGAGACGGAGTACGTTGAGGGTATGCAATTCGATCGCGGCTACATCTCCCCCTACTTCATCACCAACCCGGAGACCATGGAGTCTGCGCTGGAGGACCCCTTCATCTTGATCTACGACAAGAAGATCTCCTCCGCCAGTGACATCGTGCCTGTCTTGGAGAAGCTGGTGCAGGTCGGCAAGCGGGATCTGGTGGTCATTGCCGAAGACATAGACGGAGAAGCTCTGGCCACCCTGGTGCTGAACAAGCTGCGGGGCATGCTCAACTGCGTGGCAATGAAGGCCCCCGGCTTCGGCGACCGCCGCAAGGCGATGCTACAGGACATGGCTATCCTCACGGGCGGCACCGTCATCACTGAGGAACTGGGTCGCAAGCTGGAGACGGCGCAGATCAGCGACCTGGGCCGCGCCGACAAGGTGATCGTCAACAAAGATGACACCACCGTCGTCGGCGGCCAGGGCGATGCCAAGCAGATCAAGGGTCGCATCGAGCAGATCCGCGTGGAGATCGAGAACTCCACCAGCGACTACGACCGGGAGAAGCTGCAGGAGCGGCTGGCCAAGCTGGCCGGCGGCGTGGCCATCATCCGCGTGGGCGCGGGCACCGAGGTGGAGTTGAAGGAGAAGAAGCACCGTGTCGAGGACGCGCTGAGCTGCACCCGGGCAGCCGTGGAAGAGGGAATCGTTGCCGGCGGCGGTGTGGCACTGTTGAACGCCATCGCCTCTCTGGACGACGTGAAGATGGAGTACCCTGATGAGCAGACCGGCGTCAAGATCCTGCGCCGGGCCCTGGAAGAGCCCATGCGCCAGTTGGCCACCAATGCGGGCCAGGACGGCGCCGTGATCGTGCGGGAGGTTATCCGGCATCAGGAGGCGGCGGACAACAAGAAGGTCGGCTTCGACGTGCTCGATGAGGAGTACGGCGACATGACCAAGAAGGGGATCATTGACGCTGCCAAGGTGACCCGCAGCGCCATGGAGAACGCGGCCAGCATCGCGGCTATGATCCTCACCACCGAGGCGCTGATCACCGACATTCCTGAGGAAACACCGCCCCCGGCGGCTCCGCCTATGCCGCAGTACTAGCAATGTGAAACGTGAAGCGTGAAACGTGACGCGGTGAACGTGAAACGTGAAACGTGACGCGTGTGATGAACAGACGCAAGAGCCCACCGGCCCTTTGGGATCGGTGGGCTTTTCGCGTCAAACGGAGTGCATTGTCCCAGACGATGCACCGCAAAGTCGGAGACTTTGCACTCTCTACAGTTGCACTTCAACGATGGTGCCGAGCGCTGTGGTGATTGTTGACACCAGATCCTCCAGCAGTTGGGGCCTCAGGCTCAGCAGGAGGCTGACCAACAGCAAGACAGCCACCAGTCCGCTGGCTAAACGCGGCTCCCGTTCGACCTCTGGGTCATGCAAGGGGCCGAGGAGCGCCCGCAGCCCCCGCAGATAGCCAACGATCACACCTGCCGCCCCTAGTAGCAGGATGATCGCCGCTCGCGGCATCTGCTGACCCAGGAATTGCAGCAGCGCCCAGTGACCAGGGAAGCCTGCAGTCAGCGGGAGGCCGGCCAGTCCCACTCCGCCAGCCAGCAGTCCGGCCACGCTCCACGGCAGCCGTCTCGCCGCGCCGCTGGCGCGTTGGAAGCTGTCGCCCCTGGCGCGGTGGCGCAGTGCAGCCAGTCCCATGGCTCCCAGCAGCAGTGCCACGGAACGAGCGATGAAGAGCGACGCCGCCAAGGGCAAGCCCCACGGCCCTCCCAACCCCAGCGCGGCCAGAAGGCAGCCGAAATCGAACAGCGACGCGTAACCCCAGAGCCGTCCGAAGCTCCGCTGCCCCGCGGCCAGCAGCCCACTCCAGCCGGCGGTGATCAGCCCCATCCAGAGCAGCCAGCGGGAGACGTCGTGGTAGTCCGCCAGCCAGGGGTAGGCACGCAGGAAGCCGTTGAGCAGGAAGATTACCACCGCATTGTGGCTGAGCAACAGGAAAGCACTGACCAGCGGCGGCGCTTCCGCAGTCAGAGCGGGCACCGCGCCGTGGAGCGGCACGGCCATCAGCAAAAACAGGAAACCATATGCCAAGAACCGCGCCGTCGCAGCGAAGGGAGCAAGGTCGTCGGGATTGAGCGGCACCTGGCTGAGACACCAGGCAGCGACGAGGAAGAAGGGAAAGGCCATCACGGGGAAGATCAACCAGCGCAGCGCGCCCCGCGTCGAACCGGGGCGTCCGGCCTGGATGATGTAAACGGCCAGCGCAGCGGCGAAAGCCAGCACCAGCGGCGCTCGCGTCAGCGGCTGCGTGACCGCAGCAGTGTTCAACAGGCTCAGCAGCACCAACCCCAAGGGGAAGAAGGATCGCCCCTGGGAGATGCGCCAGGCGTAGAGGAAACAGGCGGCGGCCAGGCTACAGGTAAAGGTCAGCAATGGCCTGGCGGCAGGCGTGAGGGTCAGATGCTGTCCGAGGAGCGTTATCGGTTGCCCCATCTCCACCGTGTGGCCCAAGAAGTAGACTGTCGCCTGCGGCGGCCAGTGCCAGGTGATCAAGGCCAGCCCGCCAGCGACAGCCGCTGCCAGTCCTGCCGCCGCCAGCGCCCAGCGGCGCAGCAGGTAGACCAACACCGCCGCCAACAGCGGCAGGCCCAGCACAAGCGTCGGCCCGGCGATCACTTCTCCACCTCCTCGGCAGCGCTTTCTTCCAGCGGCGGCATCCCTAGCTGCTGGGCCATCCCAGGCCGACCGGCCACGCCGCGGGCTACTATCAGATAGGCCACCGCTAACCCCAGCAGCAGGTCCAGGCTGCCCAGCAAGCCGATAGCCAAGGCGGTGGGCTCCAGCGCTGCGTAGAGGAGCTGGAAGCCCGCCGTGATCGTGAGCAGGCCCAGTCCAGCCCGCAGCGGCTCGTCGCTGAGCCCCATGGCCAGGAAACCCATCAGCCACAGCCAGACACAGGCCAGACCCAGGTCCGAAGGCAATACGGGCAAGATCAAGCGCTCTTGCAGGCGGAAGAAGACTAAGCCAGCCAGGACGACGGCCAGCAACCGCAGCAAGGTCACGGTGGAGAGGAGAGGCCAGCGCTCGCCCCGCCCGCGGCGCAGCAGCCACCAGCGACCCGGTTCCTGCCGCTGTCCCCATCTTACCCGCCGCGCCGAGATGAACCAGAGCACTCCGATCAGCCCGCCCAGCAACATGCGTAGCACCGCCCATTCAAAAGGCAAGAGCCGCGTGCTCAGCATGGTCAGCAGCACCGACTGGGCGGCGAAAGCGAGCAGTGCCAGACGCCAATCGGCCAGAACGACGATCAGTGCCGCGCAAAGGCCTGCCCCGACGACGATCCACGGGCTGGTCAGGAGCGGAAACTGTGTCAGAGCCTGAGATGTCGTCAGCATGGTACAACCCTACAGATTCCACAACAGCCAGCCGAGCAGCGCCGCCAGTCCCAACCATCCCAGATACCCCTCTCCCTCCACCACGGCGCCCAGACCTCGTAGCAGGTCTGCTGTTCGCTCCACCGCCCAGCGCAAGGCTCCGTAGCCCCATTCCAAGCTGACCACGCGGCTCACTACCTCTTGTCCACCCCGCAGCCCCGCCAGGAGACGCGCTCTGCCCCAGGCCAGCAACGCGCCGGCGGCCCACGGCAGCAGCAGGCTCACCCAGACGACGGCCGAGGCCTGCTGCAATTGCACCAGCAGCGGCTGGTAGATCGGGCCTTCCACGGACCATCCTGCGAAGCTGGCCAGGAAGGGGGGCTGAAGGCCCCAGATGAGCAGGGGCACCGCCAGTAGCACGGCGGCGATGAGGAGGCGGGCCGCCGCACCCAGGGCCACAGGCTGAGGCGACGGCTGTGTGCGCTGGAAAAGCGCAGGCAGCAGCGCAGCGACGAGCAGGGTTTCCGCCAGCAAAGCCAGCACCCAGAGGGGCAGGAAGGCGAAGGTCAAGGTCGTCAAGTGTGCCAGCGCGAAGCGGGCTGGGAAGCCAGGTGTTCCCGGCAAGCCGATGAGGGCTAGCACAGCCAGCACCATCGGCTGGCGCCACCCCCATCGCCGGCTGATGGCCTGGCCTACCACCAGGCTGCCCACACCCAAGGTCAACAGCGTCAGCGGCCAGGCGATGGCCGAGGGACCCTCCGGCGCGGCCAGTGCGGCGGCCAGCACGGTCAGGCTGACGCGGTTGATTGCCACCCATGCTCCGCGAGGGCCTTCCTCTTCGGTCAACCATGCCGCCAACCCGCTGCCTAACATGCCCAGCACGCCAACCGCTGCCCACGCTGGCTGGGAGCGGTAGGTCGCTCCGGCGAGGGAGTGCACCTGTCCCAGGAGCCAGAGGCCCGTCAGCGGAGCGATGAGGTGCAAAGCCATCAGTCCGCTGCGGCTGCGTCGCTGTTGCGGCAACAGCCAGATGTGGAGCGGGTATGCGCCGCAGCGCAGCAGGGCGGCCAGCAGCAAGGCGAGCACACTGAGGGGAGCTGTCTCAGCCGACAGTGGCTGCTCCGCTCCCGCCGGCCCGGCGAAGAGAAGCGCTGCCAGCAGGAGCCAGGTGCCCAGACTGTTCAGCCCCCAGGCTCGAGCGCCCACCTTACCCCCTTCTTCCGCCGTGATCCTGAGCCCCAAGGCCACATCCAGCACGATCCAGCTTGTCGCCAGAGTCAGCAGGTTGGCCGAGAAGAAAAAGAACGAAGCAGCGGCCATGAGCAACAGCGTCGTCGCCAGCGTCGGTGAGCGGCTTGCCCTGGGTTCCTCCCAGGCCACGAGGATGGCCACCACGCCGAGCAGGAGCAGCAGACTTGCCGCCAGCCAATTCCAACTGTCTATCTGCCACAGCCAGGCGCCGCTGGGCAGCGTCACCGGGTCCCAGGCCCAGGCGAACTGGCTCGGCTGTCCCGAGAGGACCATCCACAGAAGCAGTCCCCCAGCGCCGATGACCGTCAGAAGGGCCATGACGAGGGGCACCGAACGAGGCAGCCTGCGCCGAATGAGAGTCAGGACCAGGGCTCCCAGCATCAGGACGAGCCCCGGCCCCAGCGGCGTGGTGAAGAGATTGCTCATAGAACCTGTCCAAAAGGTCTTGCGAGTTACGAAGCGACTTCCGCTTGAACCTGCATGGCAGACCGTGAAAAGTGATGCGTGAGCGGGGGGTCACGCTTATTGGATGCTATTCTAACACGAAAGGGAAAAGCGCGCCAACTCTGCACAGCACGTGAACAGGTGCATAGTCTGAGTCGTGAGCTAACGGCTAACTCCGGTTTTGTCGCCGGACTTGACAAGAGCACCCTTTCGTGGCATAATGTGGACAGCCTCTCCAGGCACGCGGGCATCGCCTACAGGGTCCAGATCGCGCTTCTGCTGACTCTTCACGCGCCTACCCACTGCTGAGGGTACGAAATCGTCAAGGATGATCTGTCGTAGGTTTTGATGTCATAGAACTCCAGAAGTCACCCTGCGACCGGCGCAGGATGACTTCTGCTCACATGCCCCCAGACCTCGGATCACCACTTCAGGAGGGAATCGCATGGCCAAGCTACCCGACGGACGGGCCCTACCGGGCAAGCTGTTCATCGTTGAAGGCATCGACGGCTCTGGCAAGAGCACCCAGTTGGATATGCTGCGCAAGTGGCTCATCGGCCAGGGGTACTGTGTGGCCTTCAGCGAATGGAACTCCTCGCCGGTCGTGCGGGAGACCACCCGGAGGGGCAAGAAGAAGCAGTTATTGACTTCCTCCTCCTTCAGCCTCATCCACGCCGCCGATTTCGCCGATCGCATGGAACGGCAGATGCTGCCAGCCCTCAAGGCAGGCGCCATCGTTCTCGCTGATCGCTACGTCTATACTGCTTTCGGTCGGGACGTGGCTCGCGGCGTCCATCCCCAATGGGTGCGCGAGGTCTACTCCTTCGCCCTCCAGCCCACGGTCGCCTTTTACTTCCATGTGTCCTTGGATGAATCCCTGGAGCGAATCCTGAGCGGAAGGCCCACGCTGAAATACTACGAGGCCGGGATGGATGTGGGCCTCAGCAATGATCCCTACGAGAGTTACAGGCTATTCCAAGGCCGCATTTTGGAAGAATACGAGAAGATGATAGACGAGTTCGGGCTGACGGTCATAGATGCCACGTTGCCGTTGCTGGAGCAGCAGAGGCAGGTACGGGAGATTGTCGAGCCCTATCTAGGTAAGGCCCTGCGCGCTGAACGGCGTGGCTGGCGCGAAGTGTTGGCCGCCGAGGGGCTACAAGGCCGCTACCTGGACGAGATGCTCATTGCAGGAGGTCAGCCGTGACAGGTGTTCGCTTCTACAGCTACGATCTGCCCGGCTTCAAGAAAAAGCGACTGCCCGGTAAACTGGTCGTCCTGGAAGGCACGGACGGCGTGGGGCGCTCGACCCAAATCGCCCTTCTGAGGGAGTGGCTGGAATCGGAGGGATATGCCACGGCAGCTACCGGACTCAAGCGGGGCAAACTGGCCGGGAGGGGAATCAAGTCGGCCATGCAGGGGCACACCTTGGGCGACACTACGATGAACCTGCTATACGCCACCGATTTCACAGACCGGCTGGAGCGAGACATCATCCCTGCTCTGCGGGCAGGCTTCGTGGTGCTGACTGACCGCTATATCTATTCCATCATTGCCCGCGCTCAGGCACGGGGAATCGACCCCACCTGGCTCCGCAATGTCTTCGGCTTCGCCTTGGTGCCGGACGTCGTTTTCTACTTGCAGGCCGATTTGACTCACCTGATCCCCCGCGTGCTGAACATCCGTGGCTTCGACTACTGGGAATCGGGGGCGGATTTTCTGGCCGGACGGGACTACTACGACAGCTATGCCGAATACCAGACCCGGCTGCTGGCTCAGTTCGACGCCATGGCCGACGAGTTCAAGTTCGTGCGCATTGATGCCAACCGCTCCATCCACGAGGTCTTCCAATCGCTGCAGGCAGAGATCAAGGATCTGATCAAAGGTATGAAGCCACCCAAGAAGCTGATGAAAGAACTGGAAGAGAAGAAGGCTGAGGAGGAGGCGAAGGAGAAGGAGAAAGGAGAGGCGAAAAAGGCCGAAGAGAAACCAAAGGAGAAGGGAAAGGAAAAGGAGAAGCTGGCTGAGGAGAAGCCGAAGGAGAAGGGAAAGAAGAAGAAAACTGAGGAGAGAAGAGTCGAAGAGGCCCGGAATGAGGAAGAAAAGGGGGCGACGGGGGGAGAAGAGACGGCCAAAGGCGGGAGCAAATGGAAAGGGTGGTTTGAGCGTTTGCTACAGTCCAGTTGACGAGCGCGAGTTGGAGCAACTGGCGGCAGCCTACGGCCAGCCTCAGATGCGGACGATCGCGATGGAAGGCGACGAGTATCTGTTCGCCACCCGGCTGTATCGTTCGCAAGACCGGCGCGGCGAAGTCGTACTGGCTATCGAGCGTCCGGCCCGCTGCGTGCTGCTGCACCGCAAAGGCTGGTACGAGCCGGAGGTGTATCGGTTGCTGAGCGGAGGCATTGGCCTGGATGAGGCTGTAGAAGCCACCCTGGCCCGCGAACTGGAGGAGGAGACGGGGCTGACGTTGCACACGACCCATTTCCTCGGCGTGCTCGATTGCCGCATCCACTACGCTTCCGAGGAGATATCTTTCGTTTCCTATGTCTTTCACCTGCCGCGCACGGAGGGTGTGCTGCGGCTTCCACGGACCGAAGACATCATTGACTTCCGAGAGGTTCCCATCGCTGACTTGCCTGCTGTGGCCGAGGACCTGCGCCGCGTGCCGCCGCCGCGCACAGGCTGGGGCCACTGGCGAGCCATCGCCCACGATTTCGTCTACGAGACATTGATGTCCCGCTAGACGCGTGCTCTCAGAACACGGAGGAGAGATCCATATGTCAAGAGGAAAACAATCGCGAGGAAAATGCGGCTTCTGTGGACGAGAAATGACCAAGGGTGGTCTATCCAGGCACTTGTCGTCCTGTTCCCAACGCCAAGAAGCCATTCGCACGGCCAACCAAGAGCCCGGCAGAGAGCAAGTGATATACCATTTGCTAGTGCGGGACGCCTGGCTGTCTGACTTCTGGCTACATCTGGAAATGAACGGTTCAGCGACGCTGGCCGATCTGGATCACTACTTGCGTGCCATCTGGCTGGAATGCTGTGGGCACCTGAGTCAGTTCTCCATCGGAGGCTGGGGCGGAAGGGAGATACCGAAGAGGTCACGGGCAGAGCAGGTGTTCAGGCTGGGGGTCGAGCTAACCCATATCTATGACTTCGGGACCTCATCGGAGACGTTGATCAAGGTGGTGGGGGTGCGTGAAGGCAAGCCGTTGACCTCTCATCCGATTGCCCTGATGGCACGCAATGACCAACCGGAGGCGCGTTGCATGGAATGCGAGCAACCGGCCTCGTGGTTGTGTCTCGAGTGCATGTATGAGTTGAATGAGACAGGGATGCTATGTGACGAGCATGTTCAGGACCATCCACATGAGGCCTACGGCGCACCGATGCCCTTGGTGAATTCGCCCAGAGTGGGAATGTGTAGCTATTGCGGGCCCGCAGAGCCGCCCTACTGAGCTGTCCTGTGGAAGTACGCATCGTTCGCAGCAAGAAACGACGCAAGACCATCCAGGCTCGCGAGGTTGATGGCACACTCGAAATCCTCGCGCCGGCAACTATGTCCGATGCTGAACTCCAGCCATTCATTGACAAGTTCAAGCGACGCGTAGACCGCCGCA
>DFBV01000170.1:2101-3014 GCA_002366755.1 Anaerolineales bacterium UBA3071 | reverse complement strand
GGCAAGCTGCGCTGGAAGTCCATTGGCTGGGTCACCAACCAGAGCAGGCGACACGGGAGCTGCACACCGCAGAATGGCACTGTTCGCATCTCGCACCGCATTGCACCCATGCCCAGATTCGTTCAGGATTATGTCATCGTTCATGAACTGGCTCACCTCGTAGAGCCGAATCACAGCAAGCGGTTCTGGAAACTGGTCTATCGCTACCCCAGGACGGAGCGAGCGAGGGGCTACTTGATGGCTGCACAGATCGAGGAGTTGGAGGAGTAGACACCATGCGCCGTTTTGTGATGCTTACAGGGCCTTCTTGTGTGGGCAAAGGACCCCTGCACAATGCTCTCAAGAGGTTCTATCCGCATCTGGAGCAAAAACTGGACAAGCTGATCCTGTTCAACAGCCGGGCGCCGCGGCCGGGCGAGCAGGACGGCGTGCACTACCATTTCCGCCCCCGCCAGGAGATTGAGGCCCTTGGTGATCAAGAAGACTACATCGTACTGGACGTTCGGGGCGACCTCCAGGGCTTGGACGTGGCGAACCTGCGGGACATCCTGAGCGGGGAGAAGGACGCTTTCTTCGAGGGCAACCCCTTCGTGCCCATGGAGGTCCTGAAATCCCCCCTGCTGGCCGATGTGCCCAAGCTGAGTCTCTTCCTCTCTCCCTTGTCCAAAGATGAGATCCTCTACCTGAGAGAGCCATCCCTCAGGGTCTCGCTGCCGGACTTCGTCACCGACGTGATGCGGCGCAAGCTCCTGCGGCGGACGCAGAAGCAGAAGCGCATCCTCTCGCTGAAGGACCTGGAGAACATCGAGAGGCGGGCTGGTAGCGCCTGTCGGGAGATGCAGTTGGCCCATCATTTCGACCACGTGATTCCCAATCACGACGGGGAGGACAGCGAGAATTGGGACGCCTTCTA
>DFBV01000170.1:0-2064 GCA_002366755.1 Anaerolineales bacterium UBA3071 | reverse complement strand
GAAGAGTGAGTACGTGGAGAAGTGGGAGCCGGATCTGCTGCCGAGGACGTGATGCGTGTTGCGTGGTGCGTGAGCAAAGAGTCACGGATCACGTTTCACGCCGAGTCAGGCAATCAGCCGGGGGAGACGACATGGAAGAACGTCTGACAGCCGAGGAACAAGCCATATTGAATTGGATCGCCAGCGATGGCCGAGCGACGTACGTTCGCCGGGCGCGTCTCTTACTGCTCTGGGGTCAAGGGATCGCCGCCACGGCCATAGCCCGCCAGGTGAATCTGTCCAGGGCGCAGGTGTACAACTGGCTCAAGGCGTTCAAAGAAGAGCGGCTGGACATCTTCCCCGCCGAGCTCCTGGCAGCAGCCGCAGAGGCCGGGCCGCCTCCGGTGGCGCAGATCCCTGCCGAACCACCCCCGACTGAGGAGGCGCCCTCCGAGCCGACCGTCGAGGTGACACCTCCCGAGCCAGAGCAGGCAGAACCGGAGGTCAAACCGCTGCCGCAGCAGCGGAAGAGCCCTGGTGTGCTGCCTGACGATCCTATGAGCGAGGCCGGGCGCAAGGTGCTGCTCTTTCACTTCCAGCGGATGCTGTATCACGAGCCGGGCACGCGGCGGGGTGAGGACATCGAGGAACTGCACGACATGCGGGTCGCCAGCCGCCGCATGCGCTCCGCTTTCCGCGTCTTCAGCCCGTACTTCGACGCCGCCGTCCTGCGCCCCTTCCTCAAGGGACTGCGGCGCACCGGCCGCGCGCTGGGCCGCGTGCGCGATATCGACGTCTTCTTGGAAAAGGCCCAGTGCTATCGGGCGACGCAGGTAGGGGAGGGATCCCCCCATCTTTATGAGGACCTCGATCCACTGTTCGCGGAATGGCAGAGGCAGCGAGAGGCAGCGCGGGAACAGATGCTGGCCTGCCTCGATGGCAAGCGCTACCAGCGTTTCGTGCAGGAGTTCGGCCAGTTCCTGAACACAGAAGGAGCCGGAGCCCTGCCGCCGCCCGCCGACCGCCCATCGCCCCAGCAGGTGTACCAGGCAGCGCCGATCCTGATCTACGAACGCTTCAACGTGGTGCGCGGCTACGATTCGGTGATCGGCGATGCACCGCTGGAGACGTTTCACGCCCTGCGCACTGACTGCAAGCGATTGCGCTACACCATGGAGTTCTTCCGTGAGGTGTTGGGGCCCGAGGCGAAGGAGGTGATCAGAGAGGTGGTGACCCTCCAGGATCACCTGGGAAATCTGAACGATGCTGACGTGGCTTCTCGCTTGCTGATCGGTTTCCTGGACCAGTGGAGCAAACGGAAGAGACGGGAACGGATCAACATCAGCGGGGTGGCCCGCTATCTGGTGGCCAAGCAGAACGAACTGCATGTTTTGCTGGATTCGTTCCCCGAGGTTTGGCGTCACTTCAACCGTCCCCAGATGCGCCGGCTGCTGGCCCTGGCCGTCTCGGCGCTGTGAACCATTCTGCGATCATGTAGGCTTCCAGTCTTGAAGCTGGTCCGACGCACGATAGAGGGGAATACGCAATGCTGGAGAAAATCGACCTCACCAGGAAGTTGAGCAAGAAGGAGTACAAGGCGCAACGGCCCAAGCTCCAACGCCGACTGTACGATCTGGAGACCGCTGCCTGGAAGGCAGGCGTGCCCAGCATCATCATTTTCGAGGGCTGGGACGCCGCGGGCAAGGGCACGACCATTTCAACCCTGACCCAGCGCCTGGATCCACGCGGCTTCAAACTCCATCCTGTCCGTGCCGCGCGCACCTACGAGAAGATGCATCCCTGGCTGTGGCGTTTCTGGTTGAAGCTGCCCAACCACGGCGAGATGGCCATCTTCGACCGCAGTTGGTACGGCCGCGTCCTGGTCGAGCGGGTCGAGGGCTTGACACCGCAGCGTGAGTGGCAGAAAGCGTACCGGGACATCGCGGACTTCGAGCGCACCATCGCCGACGACGGCTACGTCCTGGTCAAGTTCTGGTTGCATATCAGCGAGGAGGAACAGCGGCGGCGCTTCAAGATGTTGGAGAAGGACCCGCTGAAGAACTGGCAGGTGACAGAGGAGGACTG
>DFBV01000097.1 GCA_002366755.1 Anaerolineales bacterium UBA3071 | reverse complement strand
CACCATCAGCAGCACGGCGATGAAGGGCAGCAGAATCAGTCCGTTCAGCTTGGACATGGCCGTCAGGCCGGCGATCAGACCCAGCAGGGCCAAGTGGCCAGGCCTGATTCTACCTTGCCAGATACGCATAAGCAGCAAGACGGCGATAGAGGATAGCAGGACGACCAGATTGTCGTTGTTCACCGAGGCGCTGATGAAGATGAACTGAGGGTTGAAACCGTTGATCACTGCGGCAACCGTGGCCAAAGCCTGCTGCCCGGGGAAGATGGTCAAGGCGGTCAGGTAAGTGCACAGCACCGTCGCTGCCCCCATCAAGACGGAGAGCAGTCGCATCAGGTGCACGGCCAGGACGGTGCCGCGATAGGGGAAGGCCTCCAGGCTGGTGTGGACCATCATGTTCTTGTTGTCAGCAGCGTCGGCCTGCCCCACTGCGGCATGGGGGTTGTAGCGAATGACGGCGTCGGCATCGCCGGTATCTATCCACAAGGTGAGGCCAGCTCCCAGCAGGTAATAGAGGGGCGGCTGGCTTCCCTCCTGGTGCCAGGGCATCTCCGACACCAGATCGCTGACCGGCAGCCCGTGGCCATCAGCCAGATACTTGACATACTGATAGTGCCACACCTCGTCTGGCGACTCGAAGAGAGGATTGACGATGCTATAGGTCACCCCCAGGCCGAGGAAAGCGATCAGGATGAGGATGAGGGCCGCATGTTGTTGCTCAAGGTGGGTAGTTGATCGTTGCATGATACGACTCTGCTGAAAGAAGGTCAAGAGCCATCAGCGGATGAAGCGGATGGGAAACGAAACTCCTTAGTTCCCTGCCGGTCTCCCGACCGGCAGCCAGCAGCGTGGACGGCGGTCAGAGACCGCCTTGAACAAAGATCATCTGAATGCGCACCACCGCCAGCGGATAGGCGGTGTCGTTCTGCAACCCCTCGACCCCCTCCAGCCACAGCCGATCGCCACTGTCGAGGCGATAGAGCCCCACAACCAGCGTGTAGTCGCCGGGCAGGGTATCGGGCGGTATGGACAGCAAGAAGCGCATCTCGTGCGGCTCGTCCGCAGCCCAGGCTGACGTGGGATGGCCTGCCGCGTCCAGCAACCGCTCGTCGTGCTGAATCAGCCGCCCGCCTTCTCCGTCGAGCAGATGCACGAAGGCGGTGTAGTCCCCCTCCACGGAGCCGATGGCTTCCCATCGCAAGATGACGTCAAGGGCTTGCCCCGGCGCAAGCTGTGTCCCACTCAGGCCCAGTCCCGACAGGCTCAAGCGTCCCGCGAAGTTGACTTCCATAGGCACATCCGCCTGCAGTGGTGCAAAGGCGATTTCGGGCAAGATCCGATAGCCTGTGACCGTCAATGGCGGCAGCGTGTGTCGGGCCACGCACAGCGCATGCGCCTCGAGTTGCCGTCGCACCCCGTCTTGCCCCTCATCGTCCCCCGCGAAGGCCACGTACCACACGGTGCGGTCCGACTGTGCCGCGTCGTTCAGCGCCCGGGCGATTTCGGCCTCATCGCCCGCGGGATCGAGCACCAGGCTCGGCCGCCCAGCGGGCCAATGTTTGCTCAGTTGGCTCCGCCCGGCGAAGATCACGGCGTCTTCCCTACCGACCATTTGCTCCAGCGTTTGCAGCAAGCCCTCGTAGCGGTCGTTGCGGTAGACCCAGGCGTACTCCACGCCGTGCAACCGGACGATGTGCTCAGGCTCGGCACGGCCGTGGTAGTCGAAGGTGTAGGGAGAGCCAAACTGCACATCGGCGATGTTGAGCAGTATGTAGTCGGCCAGGACGCGGCTCCGCTCGCTGAGGACATGGACGTGCCCGCTCAGGATGGGAGCCACCCCTGCCACTCCCCAGGCGGCGACTTCCAGTTCCTTGACGTCTGGCCGCTGGTTCAAATAGCGCACTGCCTGATCCAGTCCCTCGCCCCAGCCCACGGTGATGGTCCGCACGGCCCGGCGGCCGCCGCCCAGTAGTGGGTTGTAGTAAGTCAGATAGTATGGATGATGCGGCAGCGTGCCCACCGCCTGCACAAGCACGACGAGTGCAATGCCAAGCACCAACACCGGACGGCGCGCCGTTCGACCAGGCCTGTCCTGAACAGTTCGGCTTCGCTCACTGTAAACTCCGCCGAAAGGCTCACGACGTGCCCGCTCGCCCAGCCGTCCCCACCTCGCCATCCAACGCAGCAGCGATACGAGACCCGCAGAGGCCACCAGATCCAGCACCGGGAAACAGGGCAACAGGTAACGGTCGAACTTCTTGTCCGCCGCGGTGAGCGTCAGCACGAAGAGCACAACGTAGCCCAGCAAGGCCAGCAGCAGCGTGCGACGCTGCCCGCGCTGGACTAGCAGGGGAAGCACCGCCAGCAGCCCCAGCCAGACGACAGGTGTCAGGCGGAAACCGAACGCCAGCAGGTAGAACGGCAAGCCTGGATCGCGTACTACCTGTCCGAACCAGTAGTTGTTCATGTGGGGCGTAGTCGCGTAGCGGCTGGCGGTGCTCAAGAGGGTCCGCGCTGTGCCTAGCGGGTCGGCCCACAGCGCCGGCCACAGCACCACCAGCGTCAGCGCGGCAGCCAATCCCCATAGCAATAGGCCACGCCAGGGGTAGGAGCACGGATCGCAGGATACGATCGGAGCATCGCCCACGGCTACCATTCCCAGCTTCCGCTGCACAACACCCGCCAGCCAGCAACTGCTGGTCAGCAATAGCGCAAAGGGAGCCATGAACGCGGCAGGCAACTTGGTGAGCAGTGCCAGCCCTGCGCACAGGCCGCTCACCGCTGCATAGCGTGCCCGTCGCCCATCCATGAGATATGCCAGCAAGCTGAGCAACGAGAGGGTCATGAAGCTGGTCACCAGCGCATCCAGGTGTAGCAGGCGGGAGTGGGCGAGGAAGAAAGGATCGAAAGCCAGCAGCAGCGCTGCCAGCAGCGCCGTGGGAAGGTCAAACAGCCGCCGGGCCAGGCAGTAGAATGCGGCCACGGTCAGTGCCGTCACCACCGCCACGGGCAGTCGGGCCAGGGGCAGAAACCCTCCCAGCAGACGCAGAGCGCTCGTGTCCTGCGCGTGCAGCCCAGCAGAGGCGGCGAGGGTAGCCAGCGCCTGGCCTGCGGCGGGGTCAGAGGTGGAATACAGCGTCACGCCCAACACGCCCGCCCACATGGTGATCACACCCGGATGGCCCGTCGGCGCCGTGTCCGCCCAGCGGGCATGAGTAAGCCCATTCAGGAAACGGCCCGAACGGAACACCCACATAGGCTCGTCCCAAGTGATGAAAGCGTCAAGAGTGAGGACACGCGGCAGTAGCGCCAGCGTGAACAGCATCAGCACGAGACCTAGATGTATGCGGCGGTATTTGAGGCCTTGGGTCATAGGCTCATGGGCCATGGATACTGACTTCGTCCCCTTCCTCTATCTGCTCCGATGGCTCCGATCCGGCCGGCACAGTCCCTCGAACCCGTTCCAACTCCAGCCTCTTGACTCGTAGCAGCACCTCCTCGCCGAGTCGGCGGTTGACGGAGACCAGGTCGGCCACCAGGCCAATGAGCAGCATCTGGAAACCCAGCACCACCAATACGCCCGCCAGCACTACCGATTGGATGTGTCCCTTTCCTTCGCCTAGGAAGAAGAAGTACAGGTAGCGCACGCCGAGCAGCAGACTGACCACCAGTACCACGGCTCCGATGATGAAGAAGACCCGCAGCGGCTCGTACATGGCGTAGATCCGCAAGATGGTGATAGTCGAATGGCGCAGGTAATCTGGAACACTGCGGATCAGCCGAGACTCACGGGTCTGTTCGTTGGTTGTGATGGGCACATGGGCCAGAGCGATCCCTCTCTTGCCAGCCTGGATGATCGTCTCCAAGGTATAGGTGTAGTCGGAGACGACGTTGAGGGCCAGTGCTGCTTCCCTGCTGTAGGCCCGGAAGCCGCTGGTGGCATCGGGGATGCGGGTGCCGGAAGCCTGCCGCACCACCCAACTGCCGACCCGCTGCAGCAGTTTCTTGCCTCGCTAGAAGTGAGAGACGTTATCCGTCTGACGGTCGCCCACCACCATGTCGGCCTGATCGGCCAGAATGGGATGGATCAGCCGTTCGATGTCGCTCCCCCGGTACTGGTTGTCAGCATCGGTATTGACGATAATGCCTGCTCCCAGCCTCAAACTGGCGTCAAGCCCTGCTACAAAAGCCGCGGCCAGCCCCCGATGCTGCCGCAAGCGGACGACGTGATTCACCCCGGCTGCCTGAGCCACCTCCACCGTTCGATCGGTGCTGCCGTCGTCTATGATCAGGGTTTCAACTTCATCTACTCCGGCGATCCGATGGGGGATGTCGGCGAGAGTCAGGGGCAACATCGCCTGTTCGTTCCAGCATGGGATCTGGACAACCAGTTTCATCAACCCTTTGCCTACCCCTCATTCACTGCCGCAATTGTAATTGATGAGGGAGCCTCTGTCAAATGCCCCACCGCTGGGCCAGTTCAAAGTTCGACTCCCTTCGGCCGTGGAAGCGTCATCCCCTGCCGCTCTCCGCCGACGGAGGCTTGACAGGACTACGGAACACAAGAAAGAGGGGCGAACATCGCGTCCGCCCCTCGCTGTCTCAGAACACGCCAGCTATTACTCACCCCGGCCGGAGAAACCACCGAAGCGTCCCATCCCACCAGGCCGCCGGCCACCAGGCCGCCGGCCACCAGGCTGCTGGCCGCCACGCTCGAATCCACCTCGCCGGAAGCCGTCGGGGAGTTCATCCCGGCAGCCGCCAGGGCCGTGTCCTTCGTCGAAGGGTTCGTTCAGATGTTCGGCCACTTCCTCCGTCATGTGAGCCAGCATCTCGTCGGCCTGCTCCTGGGTGATGCGCCCCTCGGCCACGGCCTCGTCCAGTTTCTCGGTGCGGACGGCGATGAAACCATCGGCGATGGTCTGCGCATTCACGCCCTGCTGCCCCGCCACATCGGCAATACTCATGCCGTCTTCAAGCTCGGCCAGCAATTCGTCCACTGTGAGGTCGAGTTGGTCAGCCGCGACACTGATCAGTGAGTTCTCCGGGCCGCCCATCCAACTCCCCATCCCTCGGCCGCCATGGCCCCTGTGGCCCCGCCCGAAGGGCATGATGCCCCTGCTGAAGCCTGCTTCCATCCGCTCCAGCATCCGATCAGCCTGCTCCTGGCTCA
>DFBV01000289.1:7364-33211 GCA_002366755.1 Anaerolineales bacterium UBA3071 | reverse complement strand
CCGTCGTGGCCGGCGCGGCGACGAAGCATTTGATCGAAGATGGCGACCTGGATTGCGGAGTGATCTCCTGCAGCCAGTCCATTGGCATCGTACGCGAGATCAAGCCGGTGGCGGAGGTCATCACCGGGATTGTGCAAGAGGCCGCGGCAATGAGTTGGGGAGTGGAGCCTTTCAGGCGGAAGAAACCGGCTGAAGCCTCGACTCCAACTTGTCTTAGCCACACCCATATGAATACGAGCGAGGTGGACATTGCCACACGACAGCTTGCCTAGGAGAATGCCTTGACGCCGCGATCTCACTCCTCCCAGAGGTCGAAGCACTACGCGCTGCTCGGCGGACTGCTTCTGCTGGCGCTGGGGGTGCGCTTGTGGCGGTTGACCTATCACAGCCTGTGGTTCGACGAGACCATGAGCGTGTTCTGGGCGAACCAGCCAGCGGCTCGCATCTGGGAAGTGGGTATGCACCTGGTAGAGGACCGGCACCCGCCACTGTACTATCTGATGCTGCGGGGTTGGACAATTCTGTTCGGCTCGAGCGATGCCGTGGTACGGAGCCTGGGCGCGATGCTGGGAGCGCTGGCTGTGCTGCCCGCTTTCGGCATTGGCCGACTGCTGGGTGACCGACGTGCTGGCGCGCTGGCAGCGCTGCTTGTGGCGCTCAATCCCTTCCTGGTCTGGTACTCTCAAGAGGCACGCATGTTCGTGCCTGCTGCTACCCTTGGCCTCTTCGCCCTCTATGGACTGCTGCGCGGTTGGCAGAGCTGCTCGGTTCGCTTCGAGAGCCTGCCATCGAACTGGGACGCCGACGACCGACGTGGGGCATGCTTGGCGAGAGTATGGGGCGTCATCTGGTGGGGCATCGTCTTGGTCGGGTTGGTGATGTGCGTCTACAGCTACTTGTTCGGTGTCTTCCTGCTGGTCGTGGCTGGTCTCTGGTTGGTTGCTTTGCTGCTGCTGACCCTGCGAGTGCAGGAACGGGGGCGGCACTGGTCTGCCTTCCTCGTCGGAGCCATCGTGCTGACGCTGGCTGGTGGGTTGATGCTGCCGCTGCTGTGGGCCGGCTGGCAAGTGAGCGGTACGGAGTTTACGGAAGGCCGCATGTTCGATGGTATGGGTGGGGTGCTGCTCCGGCAGTTGACGGCCTACACATTGCACCAGGGCCCCTGGAGCGACGGGGTCGTGAGGGCAGCTCAGGTGGGCGCCGGCCTACTGGCATTGGCCGGGCTGGCGTTGCCCTTGCGTAGCAGGCCAGGCTCTGGAGAGCTTCGCTCTGCTGGCCGCCCATTGCTGGCCCTCTACCTGGTAGGGCCCCTGTTGCTGGGCGGGCTCTTGCTGGCCAGGAATCGGGTTCTGTTTGATAAGCCTCACTACTTTACCTTCCTGGCGCCGGCCCTCTGCCTGCTGTGGGGAAGGGGATTGGCAGCGTTGCTGGATCGAGCGCGGCTGCTGGGGTTGCTGGCGCTGGTGGGGCTGCTGGCGGCAATGGTCACAGGTCTATCTCACCTTTGGTTGCCTCAGAACCTGCGCGAGGATTGGAGGACGGCTGCCGCCTACGTGGAGGCCCACGCCGGACCGAATGATGCCGTGCTGACTCACGTGGACTACGTGCACTTCTCTTTCGAGTACTACTTCCGCGGCTCGCAGCCGGTCTTCTTTCCCTTCACCGATCGGGTGACCGACATAGCGCAGGTGGAGCCGCCGCTGCTGGGACTGCTGCCCTTTGACAGCGTGTGGCTCGTCCAGTCGCACACGGAGCAGTTCGATCCTGACCACCTTGTGGAGCGCTGGCTGGCCGACCGCTTCCCGCTGGCGACGGAGCAGTACCCGGCGGGCATGACGGTGAAGCGTTTCATCACCCGCTACCGGCTGCCCGAGCCGCCAGCAGACGCGTCGAAGATCAACGCGGCCTTCGGCCCGGACATCACGCTGGTCGCCTGCGCGGTTGACGACACGCGCACCCTGGCCACGGACGAGCGAACCCATCCGCCGAGCGGTTGGGTGCACGTGCGGCTCTACTGGCGGGCCGAAGCGAGACCGCCTGCCGACTATGCTGCTACGGTGCGCATGGTGGATCACCTGGGACAGGTGTGGGGCGACCGGCTGCATTGCGATCGCGGGACGCTGCGGCTCTGGCCTACCTCACGCTGGGAGACAGAGGAGGTCATCCGCCAGGAGGTGGACGTGAATCTCAACCCCATCACGCCGCTGGGGGAGTACCGCATCGTCGTGGGGTTGGTGGACGACGCCGGCCAGCCGCTGGGCGCCGAGGTCATCTGTGGCCAGGTGCAGGTGGTGAACTAAAATGAAGCATGGCTGGCCGACAGACGCAAGCTAGAGGAGAAGAAAAAGCTAAATGGAACTAGGTACGGAACTCTGGATCGACGTGGTTGCCTGGCTCACCAGCCGCGGCCTGCGCATTCTTGTCATCGTGATTGTTGCCTTTGCTGCCCATCGCCTGCTGCGTGTCCTGATGCGGCAGATCCCTCGTTGGATACGAGTGCGGGCTCGTAGCGAAGCGGAGGGTGGCGAGCTGGCCCAGCGCGCCGAAACCATCCGTTCTGTCATCGGTTGGGTGGGTTCAGTCTTCATACTTGTCGCCGCCATGCTGATGGTCTTCATCGAACTTGGTTTGGACGTCGGGCCACTGCTGGCCAGCATGGGCTTGGTCGGCTTAGCTTTGGGCCTGGGAGCGCAGATGCTGGTCAAGGACATCATCGGCGGGTTGTTCATTCTGATCGAGGATCAGTTTGCCATCGGGGACGCGATCACCGCAGGCGATCTGTCGGGCACTGTGGAACGGATGACGCTGCGCTCGACGCATCTCCGCGGGCTAAGAGGGGAGTTGCACATCATCCCCAATGGCGACATTCGCACGGTGTCCAATTTGTCTCAGGACTGGTCGCGAGCGGTGCTGAACCTACCTCTTGCCCCCGAGGAGGATGTCTCCCGCGCTCTGCCAACATTAGAGAGGGTCGGCCAGGAACTGGCGGCGGATGCGCAGTTCAGCCCGCTGCTGATGGAATTCCCCGTCGTTACGGGCATCGAGGGGTTGGATGGCTGGACGGTGCGCGTGCGCATCATGGTCAAGACCTTGCCAGGCCAGCAGTGGGGAGTGATGCGCGAACTGCGGCGGCGGGTGAACGAAACCTTCCAACGGGAGGGCATCCGGTTGGGCTTCCGGCCTGGGGACGTGATGGCATCGCTATAGCCGGGCGAAGATGCGCTCTACCCGCACTTTTTCGCTGAGTACCCTTCCTTCTTCGTCTACAGCATAATTGGCCCCGTTGATGATCCTCGTCCGCACCTGGCCGCAGGCGTAGGGGTTGCCTTTCAGTTGCGGCGCGTCCAGGAGGCCGATTTCCACCGCCCGCGCCAGCACGTCGGGGTTGGTCAGAGGATCCTCCGCCTTGCCCCTTCCCAACTGCCCAATAGCCTCAACGATAACCATGGCCTCTTCCACGAGTTCATCTTTGCGTTGCTGCACTTCCAGGTCGGCGGTCATGTCGGGCATGCCGTAGAGGCAGTTGGTGATCACCTTGCGGGCTATCTTGCAGCTTTCGATGACGTCCTCCGGCGTGGCGGCGTGGTGGGCCTCCACGTAGCCTACCACGTGCACGATGGATGGTTTGAGCGCCATCTGCAGGTAGACCGAGGCGGCCAGTTGGCCCTTCGCATAGTCAGGATCCACCGGATAACTCATGAGGCCCGTGCGCGTCTGGCGGACGATGTGGAACCCCTCGTCGACGAACGATTCGGCCAGCTCGACCTGGGCCAGCGCCTTGGCCAGGTCCATCTTGTTGGAAAGATGCGGCGGGGTCTCGAACATATAGGTGGTGATGTAGTCCCGCACACCCATCTTCTTTGCCACGTGGGCATAGATGTAGGAATCGGCGCAGATGACAGCATCGTGGGCGTCCCGCAGCCCCCAGTGGTAGGGCTCGTTTCCCTCCACGGGGATGTTCCGCTCGCCATGCCATTTCATCAGCGCCATGTGATCGCCGATGGACTCCCGCAGAGTCAGCGGCCCCCGCCCGTCCATCACGTTGAACCAGAAAAGTGAGGTAGCGCACCAGGTGTTGCGGATGGTGCGGCGCAGCAGTTCGGCGTAGCGCAGCAGGTCCGAGGTGCCCGAGTAGGAGCGCATCAGGGGATAGTTGCCGCAGCGGCTGGCGGCGTAGAGGGTACGCAGGTCCTCTTCGCTGCGGAAAGGGACGCCGCCGGCGCCCTTGCGCCTGGGGTCCTGCCGCTCCGGGTGGAAAAAGCTTTGCTGCGCGTCCTGATCGGGGCCCAGGGAGACAATGTCCAGCACGCCTGCCTCGGCGATGCGCCTGATCCCCGCCACCGTCGGCTCGATGGTCTCGGCGGGCAGGCCGAAGTGGTGGCGAATGATGGGGAAAGGAGCTTTCCAGGCGATTCGGTCGAGGGTCTCGGCGGGGTAGTCCGCGTCGGTCATCTGCTCCAGGGGCTGGCCCTTGAGGTAGGCGATGACCGCATCCGGCGGTTCTTCTCCGCTGAAGAGCGCCTCGAAGAGGCCCGTCTTGCGGGCGGTCTCCACCACCGGTGGCGTGCCGCCGAAGACGAAGCGCTTGCCCAGCAGCCCCGCCTCCTCGCAGGCTTGTTGGAAGTCGGACAGCAGGATGGCCGCGTTCTCCGGCGTCAGGCGGTAGCTCACCGCCAGGATGTCCGGATCAACTTCCTGGGCTGCAGCGATGTACTCGGCGATGGAAGTGGCTGGGCCGGTAAACTCCGTCTGGTAACCCTGCTCTTCCGCCAGGCCCAGGAAATTAAGCACACCGGCGACGTGGACGCACTCCCCGAGGGAGCCTCCGAGGATTTTCTTGCGCATGATGGTCTTTTCCTCTCTAGAGTTTGAAGTTTGGAGTTTGGAGTTTAGAGTTCTCTTTGCCCTCTGCCAGGGCTTTGATTTCTTCTACCTTCATCCCCGCCAGGCCCAACCGCTTCAGGTTGCGCCCCTCGGCCCAGAAGTCCCGTTCCAGAAGGGTGCCAGCGATGCGCACGATGGCCCGGCTGATGGGCATCGGCGCGCCGGCCAGCTCGGCGAAGGCGATGAGGGGGATCAGGCCTGTAGGGATGTCTTCAGTGAGATAACGATCATCGAGACTGGTGGGAGCTACGGCCTCCTGATAGGCCGGCACGCTGCGGATCTTCTGGTACAGGTCTCGCCCCGTCACTCCCTCGTAGGCGTGGGTCAGCCACTCGCTCGCTGATTCAACCTGGATGCCAAAAGCCCGGGCTACGGCCAGCCGCTCGCCGTCCACCGCCTCCAGAAAGCGTGCCAGAGCTGGCGTGATGTCATGGTAGAAGAGGAACCGCTCGCCAGCCTCGATGCGGTTGGCGTTGAAGATCACCAGGATGGGGTGGAATACGGCGCCGATGTTGCTGAAGCTGGTTTCCAGCACGTTGGCTGCGGGCACGAACTGGGGATAAAGCTGGCCCACGGCACACAGTACCTGGTCGGTGTCGGCTGGGGGCAGCGCGGCCAGGAGCAAGCAGCGCTTCAGGCTGAGGATGCGCACCCGGCCGGGAACTACCTGCCGGCAGGAGTAGACCAGGGTCTGGGTCTCGGCCAGCTTGATTTGCGCCGTGCATCCCTTGGCCCGCAGTGTGGCGACAAATTCCAGTGCACCGCCGGTGCGGCCGGGATTGAGGATGATGATCTGCCCGTCCCGCAGGTGCGGCGCACATGCTTGGGCTATCTGCCGATGAGCCGAAGCGGGCACGACCACCATGATCAGCTCCGCGTCAGCTAAAGCCGTCGCCAGGTCGCTGGTGATCGTGCGCAGGCGACCGAAGCCTTTCACCACCCCTTCCACGTACACGCCGCCTTGTTCTTGCATGGCCGCAAGCCGCGCGCTGGAGCGGTTATAGACGTTAACGGCTACCCCCTGCAGCGCCAGGTGCCCGGCCATGGCTTGTCCGCCGTGACCGGCGCCCAGCACAGCCACTTGGCGCAACTCAGTCATACCCCTTCTCCACCAGGGCGATGATCTCTGGCACGCTGAGGGTGGCCAGCCCCAGGTTCTCCCGTGTGCGCCCTTCGGCCCAGAAATCCCGCTTCAGCAGCCCGCAGGCGATGTCCGCGATCCCCCGGCTGGCGGGCATCTCTACGCCGGCCGCCTCGGCGAAGGAGACGATGGGCACCAGGCTGCAGGGCACGTCCTCGGTGAGGTAGCGCACGTCCAGCGTCTTTGGCGCCTTCAGCCCGGCATAGGCGGGGTTGGACTGGATGCGCTCGTAGAGGGTGTCGCCGCTGATGCCTTCGTAGGCTCTCATCAGCCAATCTTTGGCCGATTCCACCCGCACGCCGTAGGCCTCGGCCACGGCCATCCGCTCGCCGTCAATCACCTCCAAGAAGCTGGCCACCATGGGAGTCATGCCCTGGTAGAAATCAAACTCTTCACCTGCCTCGATGCGGTTGGCGTTCAACACCATGGTCGAAGGGTGAAAGACGGCGCCGATGTTGTCCAGGCTGGTCTCCAGGACGTTGGCGGCGGGAACGAACTGGGGATAGAGTTGGTTGACGAGGGCCAGCGCGGAGGTCGTATCGCCCGCCGGCAGGGCGGCCAGGGGCACTTCCTTCTTGATGCCCATGATATGCACCCGAGCCGGCCCGGAGATGCGGCAGGCGTAGATCAACGTCTGAGCCTCGGCCACCACGACGCGAGCCTTCACCCCCTGCTGGCGCAGGACGTGAGCGAACTCCAACGCCCCGCCCGTCCGCCCAGGATTGAGGACGATGACTTGCCCCTCGCGCAGGTGGGGGGCACAGACCTCGGCCATGAAGCGATGGGCGAAGGCGGGGACGACGACCATGATGACCTCGGCGTCAGCAATGACCGGAGCGATGTCGGTGCTGATCAGGTCGAGCGGGCTGAAGCCTTCCACTGTCCCCCCAACCTGGACGCCGCCGCGCTCCCGCATGGACGTGATCTCGTGCTCGAACTTGTTGTACAGCTTGACGGGGAAGCCCTTGAGGGCCAGATGCCCGGCCATAGCGTGGGCGCCGTTCCCCGCGCCCAGGATGGAAACTTTGAGACTTTCCGACATTTGAACCTCCTCCAGTGTTTTCTCAGAAAGTAGGGGCGAATCCTTGCGGTCGCCCTTTTGGGCAGGCGCAAGGCCTGCCCCTACTGAGATACCTCCTCCAGGTTATCTTTCATCAATTTCAGGGCCAATGTGGGGCTTAGTTCGGCCAGCAGGCCCATGGCCCACAGGATGTAGTGGCGGTCTACATACATGCGGGGATTCCTGGGCCGGAGCAGGAAGGGGTTCTCTGGCCGGTAGAGCGCCTCCGCCAGGGCCTGACGGCGTTCTTGCAGATGGCGAAAGGGACCTCCGCTGCCGATGAGCGTGGGCAGGCGAGTCAGGTCCTTTCCTTGCTGGATGTAGCAAAAGCCCTCGGGCAGGAAATGCTCCCTCAAAGTGCCCACGTGGCGCTCCACGCTCAATCGCACGGCGGCTTTGGTCATCCCCAGGTCAATGGCCGCATCCTGGGCCGTGGTGGGCACTGTGCCCGCGTGGGTCGCCAGCCGCTGGACGATGGCCGGCAGGTTCAAGTTGCGAAGGCCAATGAATTCCGACAATCGCTCCTCGCCCACGGCGGCCAAAAGGGAAATGGCGCTGACACGGAGGCCCAGATCTCCTTCTACCGTGCGTTTGGCATAGGGTTCTGGTAGTCCCCGCATCACCACCGTTTTCTGGAAGGGTTCGCCACGGGCCACGGAGTGGACATCCGTGGTGGCGCCGCCCACGTCAATGACCATCAACTCTCCCAGTCCCCGTTCCCGCTTCGTCCCTTCGGCCAGAAGCTGGGCGGCTCGCAGCACGGCCATGGGGGTGGGCATGAGTACACGCTGAACGAACCGCTCCGCGTTGCGCATGCCCTTGGCCCCGGCGATCTTCTCCATGAAGAGTTGGCGAATGCAAGCGCGGGCAGGTTTCACGTTGAGTTGGCCCAAATGGGGCAATACGTTGGCGGTGAAATGCGCCTCCTTCCGGCCGCCAAGGGTCTCTTTAACCAGGGGGATAGCGTCTTTGTTGCCCGCGACCACGATAGGTGCGGATAAGCTGCTGCTGGCCAGCAGGCGGGCGTTGTGGATGATGACATGGTGATCGCCGCCATCAATACCGCCAGTGAGAAGGATCATGTCCGGTTCTTGGCCGACGATTTCCTTCAGCTCTGCCGGGGAGAGTTTATGCGCATAGGAGCGAAGGATCCTGGCCCCGGCCCCCAGGGCCGCGCGGCGGGCGGCTTCCACGGTCAACTCGGGTACCAGGCCGATGGCGATCATCCTGAGGCCCCCCTGGGCGCTGGAGCAGGCCAGGCGATGTCGAAAAGCAGGGGCGGGCATCCCTGCTTCCTCTAGTTTCCGCAAACCCTTCATCAACCCCAGGGTGATGTCTGTTTCTGCGGTGGTCAGGCTTTGGGATTGGCCCACGATGCGGCCTTTGTCCAGATCCACGGCCACAAGTTTGGTGTAAGTGCTGCCGAAATCTATCAGAAGCACCAGCCCGGAGAGCGGTTCGTCACTGGCCCGTTCGGAGCCGCCGCTTGTGCGCTCTTGCATAGCGCCTCACAATCTCTCGTACTTCTCCACGTCCCAGACGAACACCGTGGCCCCACCGATGGTCACGGTGAGGCTCTCCGACAGGTAAGAAGCGTCGCTCGGATGGATGGTCTGGGTTCGAGAGTGGCAATGAGCCTGGATCACTTCCAGCACTTGCTCCACTTTGTCTTTTTCCACGCCGATGAGCACCATGTTGTTGGAACCCCGCAGGAAGCCGCCGGAAGTCTGGACCTTGGTCGCACGGCAACCGGTTTCGACAAGCGCGCCCAGAAGTTCGTCCACATCTTCGTCCTGTACCATGGCCGCTATCAATTTCATCATCGTCATTACCGTTCTCCTCGTTAATATAGTTGGCCCCGCTGGACGGCCGCGTCAAGTGGGAGGGTGCCGGACTGGTTGATCTTACAGCCTCAATTCGACGCCCGGCAAGCGCGGCTCCTCAGACGGTCGCTTTTCCTCTGGTACCCGCAGTGAACCTCCTTCCACGATCTCCGTTCTCTCCTCCACTGCCAAGTTCGGTCAGTGATCAATATCCAATCGCTGTGGCCGGGGTCGGGACCGTCACTCCTCCATGCAGTTTATCCGTTTGCAGCCCCCTCATGATAGCCACGGGCAAAGCGAAATTACCATCAGGTAACAGCACAACTTCGTGGCCTCGCCTCTCAAGCTCCTTCACGACTTTCGGGGACATCCGCGAGTCGACGAATAGCTCTCTTACCAGTTTCCCCTCTGGCGCCTTGGGGTCGCTACCCTCTATGTGGATTCTGGGAACAGCAATGGCCTCCTGGATGCCCATTCCAAAATCTAGCACTTTCACCAGCACCTGAACCACTGAGGTAATCACTCGCCTTCCACCAGGCGCGCCGATGGTGATCAGAGGTTGACCGTCCTTGAAGACGAGAGTCAGTGAGTCGTGGCTTGATGGCCTCTTCCAGGGGCCAATGGAATTGCTGGTGCCTGGTTCGGGATTGAACAGGTTGGTGTAGTTGCGCAAGATGGCACCAGTGCTGCCCGATATGACATAGGCCCCGAAGCCGCCTCCCAAAGTTTGGACCATGCTGACCATATTGCCATCTTTGTCCATGGTGCAGAGGTGGGTTGTGTTCCTTCCCTCCCCCCTGGGACCTGGCGGTCTGGTTGCTTCCGGCGACTGGCCATCCCCTTGGTACTTCCAGGGGTTTCCCGGCCGGATCTCATCGGGTACTCTCTCCAGGTTGACATACTTGCGCATCTCGTCGGCGTATTCCTTCGAGATCAACCCTTCGATAGGCACATCTTCGAATTCTGGATCTCCCATGTATCGGAAGCGATCCACCCAGGCCCTACGGAAACACTCGGCAATGAGATGCAAGAATTGGGGGCTGTTGTGTCCCAGAGCGGCCAGGTCAAAGCCTTCAAGCAGATTCAGCGTCTGAAGCACCTGGATACCGCCAAATACCTCTGGCATGCAGACCAACTTGTAGCCGCGATAGCTGCCGACGAGGCCATGGTCGTAGGTTCTGGGTTGGTAATCTGCATAGTCCTGCAAGGTGACGATCGAGCCGTGAGGTTGGGTATCGGCGATGATAGCTTTGGCGATGTCACCTCGGTAGAAAGCATCGGCGCCACCCTGAGCGATTTTCCGCAGGGTCCCTGCCAACTCTTTCTGCACGATGACTGTGGGCCTGTTATAGGCACTTGCGGAGCGAGGTGGATAGCCACCAGGCAGCAGCAGCTTGTCAATAGGAGGATATTGCTGCAGGAGTTTCATGTCACTGCCAATCATCAAGGCATAATAGCCATTGACCTCGTAGCCCTCTTCGCAGATCTTTATCGCTGGGGATGTGACTTCTTCCAGGCTCATAGTGCCAAACTGTTCCAGGATTTGGCACAGCCCCGCCACCTGGCCTGGGACCCCCAAGGAACGATACCCCATCCACCCGACGTTGTTTCTGGTGCCGCGCCAACCAAAACTGGGATGCGGCTCTACCCCTAGAGGTAACAAGTCGGGCACGAACATATCTTCTGTGGCTGCCCTGGGGAGGCGGCCCTCGAACTCGATGGCGACGGTCTGGTCTTCATCGGCGAGATAGATCAGCGCTGCTCCCCCACCGCCCAGACTGCTCATTGCTGGCTCACAAGTACATGATGCAAAAGAGGTCGCCACAGCCGCATCGAAGGCATTGCCACCCTTTTCGAAGATCTCCATACCCGCCTCGGCAGCTTCAGCGCTTTCAGCGACGACCGTGCCGTTTTGGGCTATGACTTCCTCTTTCTTTTGGACCAATATGCTACGTAGTGTCATTATCATTACCTCTGGGGAAAATCTCTTTTCTCACATAAGGCGAGGCCATAGCTGTCATCAAGGCCGGGTATTTCAGGGCAAATTCCAGTTTGTCACCAACCTTGACGGGCCTGGCTGTTACATCGAGCACCAAGTGATCGCTGCTGGCCCCAATGATTCTCACCCCTGGTGTTCTGGGACTTAGCCCTTCGATCCTAACATCTTGGGTTCCCACGGCTACAATGGCCCGACACCGAAGAGCTTGATCCTCACGGATAGGATGCTCTTCGAGAACTACATGGCCGCTCTCCCTCTGAGGCAGTACGGGTTTCCATCTGACCTCAATCACTTCGGCTGTCAAGGTGAAGGTGTCTTGGCTGGTGCAAGAGAAGGCACGCCCATCCGTAGGGTCAGAGCCCAAGAGTATCCCCTCGCCGATCCTTAGTTGGTTTATCCTGGCTGGCAATCTGCCCTGCTCGACCATCCGAAGGTGAATCGAGCTTCCCCCGGAGATGACTGCCAATTCTCTCCCGATGGCTTCCTCGACCCGGACAGCAAGTTGCACCAGCAACTGAGTGTCCTTTAGGGAAGGGGAAATCCCGCTCAAGCAGCCGATGTTGCTGCCAAGCCCTAACAGCCGAATGCCCTCTAAACTCTCTATTCTCCTAGCTACTCCCTCCACGTCCTCTGGCAAGAGACCCTCGCGGCAATCCCCCACGTCCACCATTAGGATGACACGATGAAGCTTACCCAGAGTGCGGGCCTCTTGCGCCAAAGAGGCCACTACTTCAAGCTCGGAGTTGAGACTGACCTCAGCCAGCTTGACTGCCTCGGTCGCCTCGCTGAGGGCTGGTGAGCGTAGGAGCAACATTTCTACTTTGATGCCAGCCTCTTTCATCCGCCTGAGGTTACTGAGCCGGGAATCGGCCAGCCCTCCAATACCGCTGGCGAGGATAGCTCTTGCTACCTCTGGCATCCCACAGCAGCCCTTGGTCACGCCTATCACCGTAATGCCATGAGCAGCACACAGGTTAGTGATAGTTCTGGCGTTATTGGTTATCTTTTGAAGGTTGATCTTGACACACAATTTTCCTCTGCTTGCCTCCCTACCTTAACCGAACGATGTGCTCTGAGCAGGACAAATCTCTGGCGGCTATCGGCGCCGGAGGCGGGGATCCAAGGCGTCCCGCAACCCATCACCCAACAGATTGACACCCAACACCACGATGCTGATGGCGATGCCGGGGAAGGTGGCCAGCCACCAGGCATTTCGCATGAACTCCCGTCCGTCGGACAGCATGCCTCCCCATGTCGGCACCAAGCTCTGAACGCCAACCCCCAGGAAATTGAGGGACGCCTGAGAGATGATCACCGTGCCCATTCTGAGGCTGGAAATGATCAGAATAGGAGCCAGGACATTGGGAAGCATATGGCGCAAGATAATCCGTGAGTCACTGGCGCCCATGGCCCGAGCTGCCAACACATAGTCCCTCTCGCGTATGGAGAGGACCTCTGCTCTAACAACGCGACTGTAAACCGTCCAACTGGTCAAAGACAAAGCGAGGATGAGATTGACCAACCCCGGCCCCAAGGCGGCCGCAACGCCGATAGACAGCAGCAGGCCCGGAAAAGCCAGCCATATGTCAACGAGGCGCATCACGACGTTATCCAGTGGCCCTCGATAGAACCCAGCCACGGCGCCAATCAGACTTCCCACTGAGGCGGACAAAAGGATCGTGCTTACCCCTACTACCAATGAGACGCGTGCGCCAACCATGAGACGACTGAGAATGTCGCGCCCCAGATTGTCGTTTCCCAGAGGATATTCCCAAGTTGCCTTCTCCATCCCAAGGCCAACCGGTGGCGCTAACCTGCGCTTCAAATCCTGCAAGGCAGGATCGTGGGGAACGAGAATCGGTGCTAGAAAGGCTATGAGCAAAAAGAGGGCAAAGATCAGGGCGCCAAGCGTAGCTATCTTACTCAGCAGGAAAGTACGTACTATCCTCTTTAGCTCGCTTTGCGGAGGTGCGAGCAGTTCTCGGTCCTGTAGTAATGGTGTTGTAAGCGATGCAGCCACTGTCCACCACTCCTTTTAGATATGGCTGATGCGAGGGTCTACCCACACATAGATGATGTCTGTCAAAATGTTGATAGTAATACGGATCAAAGCGAAGAAAAGCACGACCCCTTGCACCAGAACAAAATCACGGCCGTAGATAGCTTGAATGACTAGCCGCCCCATGCCAGGCCAGGCAAAGATCGTTTCCGTAACGACAGCTCCACCCAGTAGCCCCCCCATCCGCAAGCCAATGAGAGTTAACACAGGAATAAGGGCATTGCGCAGCACATGGCGTGCGAGCACTAGCCGCTCGTGCAACCCCTTGGCGCGGGCAACGACCACAAAGTCCTGGCCCATGACTTCCAACAAACTGGACCGAACAAAGCGTGTGGTAAATGTAGCTGTGCCGATTCCTAGGGTGAGAACGGGCAATGCTAGATGAGCCAAAGTATTCTTCAGAGCGGGGATATTCCAGGTTAGAAGGGAATCAATGAGGAGGAAACCGGTTATTCTTTGAGGGTGTACTGCGTAATCAATTCTGCCAAAGCCGGGGAGCCATCCCAGGTTGACGGCCACGAGCATGATCAACAGGATGCCGATCCAGAAAGTCGGCAGGGAGATGCCCAAGGTAGCTCCAGTCATGACTATGTAATCAATGAACGTATTGCGTTTCAGTGCCGAGAGGAGCCCAATAGGTAAGGCGATAGCTGTGGAAAGGATGAAACTGGCCAGTGTCAACTCGATGGTGGCCGGCAGCCGTTCCAGAATCAATCCCAAGACCGGCTGTTTAAAGTGAATGGACTGGCCGAAATCGCCTCGAATTGCCTTGGACACATAGTTCACATATTGCACCGGCAAGGGGAGATCGAGCCCTAGCGCATGCCGCATCGCCTGCTTCTGCTCCGCACTGGCACCAGTACCCTCGAGCATGAGTTGGACCGGATCACCGGGGATCACATGCATGATGGTAAAGACAATAACCGACACACCGAAGAGCACAGGAATGATCAGGACGAGCCGTCTTAGCAGATATTGCATATCTTGTCCTCTGCCGCATTGTATCTTTGGAATTATCTCGCATTCTATGAGACGCTGGGATAAGAAAGATGGATCTAGCGCCGCCCCCAAGGGGGCGGCGCTAAAACGTGCTGGGATTTGTGATACGGTTCCGATAGGTTAGTCTGTAACCCAGGCCTCATCCAAGATGAGCAGCGCATCCGAGCGAGGCACCCAGCCCTGGACCCGATCCCTCTGGGCATAGATTTCGACGGGGTTGTAGAGGAAGAGCCATGGGGCCTCTTCGACGATGATCTTTACCGCCGTGGCGTAATACTCCTTCCGCTTCTCTGGATCCACATCCCTGGAGCCTGCTACGACAGCTGCATCTACCTCGGCATTAGCATAGCCGGTGTAGTAACAACCGCGCGCGGCATCACCATAGCCGGTTTCTCCCTCGGGACCCAGCAGATTGCAACTGTAGCGGTCGGAATAGAACTGTTTGGATAGCATGCCGTCGGCATCCGCTTCCGAGTTACCCCAGGAAGTCAAAGCAGTCTGAGAGTAACCTGGCTCGTACTGGGCGTAGAAGGCAGCGCTTTCCATGATGTTGACGTTGACCTTGATCCCCAGCGCACTGAGCTGGCCGACCACAACCTCGGCCATTTCCTTGTAAGAAGGCCTCGTGTCGAGCTCCATCTCGAAACCATCGGGATAACCAGCTTCGGCCAGCAGACTCTTGGCCTTGTCGAGATCGTAGCTGTAGACCGGCGTTGCAATGTAGCCGAAAGCCTCCGGCAACAGCGGGTTGTCAAGCCTTCTGGCCAAGCCGTTCAGCACGTTCTCGATGATGGACTCGACGTCAATGGCATAGTTCATGGCCTGTCGTACCCGCACATCATCGAAGGGTTCCATGTTCACGTTCATCGCCAGGAAGTAGGCACGGGTGCCAGGCACCGTCACAGCCTCAACACCTTCTGGTGTCTGGTCAACATACTCGGGTGGCACAGTGGTGATGATATCAACGTCGCCTGCCTCCAGAGCGGCTATACGGGTCGCCGCCTCTGGGATAGGCGCGAAGATGACCGTCTTGATCTTGGGTGAGCCGCCCCAATAGTCGCGGTTGGCTTCAAACACTACCCGCTCATCTTTGACCCACTCCACGAACGTGAAGGGACCGGTGCCGACGGGTTTACTGCCAAACCCTTCCGCCCCGACTTCGTTGAAGTACTCTTCATCGGTCATGTGCCAGAGAACGACTCTGGTCATAAAGGCCGCGTAGGGGTCCTTGGTGACAATGTCCACGGTGTAGTCATCTACGACCTCGACCCTGTCCACGTACTTTCGCGTACTGAACTGCGAGTCATCTTCGACCAGCCGACCGAGAGTGAACTTGACGTCGTTGGCTTTAAAGTCGTTCCCATTGTGGAACTTTACTCCCTGGCGTAGGTGGAAGCGCCAGGTGAGTTCGTCTGGGTTCTCGTAGGAAGTGGCCAGCCAGGGAACGATCTGCATGTTGTTGTCTCTATGGTAGAGACTGTCAAACATCAAGCGTAGGACATTCTGTGTATTACGGCCCTTGAGGTACTTGTGGTCAAGAGTATTGGGATCCGCCGCTTGCGAGATAATGATCTGACCCTTGGGCCCCGGCACTGTGGTCGCGGGGACCACCTCAGGGGTGGATGGAGCGCAGGCCGCCAGCAGGCTAACCACTATCACCGCCGCCAGGGCGACTGCCCATTTTCTTTTGCTGTTCATTTTGTTCTCCTTTTTGTTTTGTTATTGTCAAATAGTGAGCCTAGGACCAAGGTCATGTCTTTTGATCTATCACCTCCCTTCCCTTCGCTACAAATCAGACCGGCCCGAGCAGTGCTGACGAACTTCCACGCTCTGTACAGGAACAGCTAGAGAAACCCGGTTTGGCGAACTCGGAGGGTCTGCAAGGGTCTACCATCTCTTCGGGTATGTCAAGGAGCTCTATCAGTTCCTCCAACACTTTCAGAAGATGGTGATAGGTCTCCTTCTCCTCATACGCGGACGCTTTTCCATCTCCCGCGCCGGAAAAGCACCACCATCAACGCTGCCCGCCCGATCCAATCCACGGACGTCCCCAACCGTACCACCGCTAGTCCCCAATCCAGGGTGATGGCGAACAGGTAAACCACCGCCAGCCGGAAGAAGATCACTCCGAAAGGTAGCCTATTTTAGAAATGACCGCATGAATCAGAGCACCAATTCGTCATACTGGCCCTGGCAAGGCAGCCCGTGACAGAAAAGCATCGTCCGTCGCGCGGGCAAAAAGATGCTCGTCGAGTTAGTAGCAGAATCCTTGCCCGCCACCGCGTGGCGACAGATGGGAGTGTCGTGGCTGGCCATCAACCGCTGGGCAAAGGGCACGTCAATCTGGCCGAAAGTATCGTCCAATTCACGGGTCACTCTTTCGTAGCGGTGGAACGAGTTGCCTCTCTTCGGTGGCGGATTGGTGTTCACGAAGCAATCCCGCAGTTCGGGGCTGACAAAGTGGTTGGTGCTCACCAAGGTGCCATCGTGGGTCTCGAACAACCCGTAGTTGCGGTGGCCGATCTCAAAGACGGCCAGATGCCCCTGGGCATCGGCCAGGATGAGGTTGTTCCGCCCCTGGCGAAGCACCGAGCGCAGGTAATCCAACGCCGAAGACACGCTGTCGTGCGCTTCCAGGATATGCATCATCAGCGCATAGTCGGGCAGGCCAGGGCCGAGGTCGGTGGAGCAGACGTGGGTATCGGCGACGGCCAGCCCTGCCTGGTTGATCCCGGCACAGAAAACGCCCGGGCTGCCGGCGCTGCCACTACAGACGTAGCGATAACCGGCCTCGGGCGTGGCGTGGATCACGATTTGTAGAGGCAACCGCTCCAGGCGATTATCTCGGTTCTTGACCAGGATGGGCTGTCCACTGGCAGTGGCCAACCCTGTGGCGGCCCAGGTGGTACAGCCCTCAGTACCCGGAGGCTTGCGGGTCACCAGATAGTCGAGCAGGTAGGTCACCAGATCGTAACGCAGCAGCGTGTCGAACTCGAGCTCCAGTGCTTCGGCCTGCCCCCGGATCATGGCCAGTAGCGGGGCGTCAATATCTTGAAGCAACTCATGAGTTTCTCGCAGC
The DNA here is from genome assembly GCA_002366755.1 of Anaerolineales bacterium UBA3071. Lineage (GTDB taxonomy): Bacteria > Chloroflexota > Anaerolineae > UBA3071 > UBA3071 > UBA3071. Next base: position 16,167 of record DFBV01000289.1, on the reverse strand, counting down.
AGCGCCTCAAAGCGCGCGTCGGGCTCATACTGCTCGATCTGACGGAAACGTGCTTCGATGGCCTCAACGATCAGCGGGCGCAATCTCCTGACCTGATCGCCGTGCTGCCGCCCCATGGTGTAATGATCTCCTTGCAGATTGAGGGTGATGTACCTGGACATGACCTACTCCAGAGAGAACCGAAGGTGGTTGGAATATTGGGACATGGAATCAGTGCAAGTGGCAGGCTACGCGGTGGTCTTCACCCACGATGGAGAAGGTCGGTTCCTGTTCCTCGCAGATTTTGCCGATCCTGGCAAAGCACCGTGGGTGGAAGCGACAACCGGTAGGCGGGTTAATGGGGCTGGGCACGGTTCCTTTCAGGATGATCCGTTCCCGGCGGGCGGCCTTGTCCACTGTCGGTACGGCGGCCATCAACGCCTGGGTGTACGGATGCACGGGGTGTGCGAAAATCTCGTCGGTCGGCCCCTCTTCGACGATCTTGCCCAGGTACATGATCGCCACGCGGTCGCTGACGTAATGGACGACGCTCAGATCATGGGCGATGAACAGGTAAGTCAGGCCGAATTCCTCCTGTAGCTCGTCCAGTAAATTGATCACCTGGGCCTGGATCGAGACGTCCAGGGCGGAGACCGGTTCGTCGCAGACGACGAACCTGGGACGCATGGCCAAAGCGCGGGCAATGCCGATGCGCTGGCGCTGGCCGCCGCTGAACTGATGCGGATAGGCATCCATGCGGCGCTCGGGGATGCCCACCCGCCGCAGCAGGTAGGCGACTTCTTCCTCTAGGGCCTTAAAATCCTTGACCCCCCGGTTTTTCAGCGGCACGGAGACGATCTGCCGCACCGTCTTGCGGGGGTTCAGCGAAGAGTAGGGGTTCTGGAAGATCATCTGGGTGTAGCGATAGAAGCTCAAGGGACCGAAGCCGCTGCCGTCCACCGGCAGGGCTTCCTCCAGGACAAGGGCAACATCGCGGGCAAGATCTTTGGCGTGAATGTCCTTGCCCTGGAAGAGCGCCTGTCCAGCGGTCGGCTTGTAGAGGCGGGTCAGCACCCGGCCTAGCGTGGTCTTGCCACAGCCCGACTCCCCTACCAGCCCTACAGTCTCCCCGGAGTAGATTTTGAGATCCACTCCATCCACGGCCCTGACCACCTGTTCCCCCCGCCGCGCCAGGAGACTGGTCAGAAAGCTGGGTTTGATGTAGAAATATTTCTTGATCCCTCTGGCCTCCACCAGAGGTCCTTCTTGTGTCATGTTTGTCTTCCTCACGCTAATACAAAAGGCACCTCACCAGCCGGCCCTCGCCGAGTTCTATCAGCGGGAAGGGCCTATCCTCCTTGCACTCGGGCATGGCCTGGTCGCAGCGGGGCGAGAAGGGACACCCTGGCGGCAGGCGGGCCAGGTCGGGCACGAGACCAGGGATGGGGTGGATCTTTTCCCTCTTCTCCGAGATGCGAGGCAGGCAGCGTAGCAGCCCCTGCGTGTAAGGGTGTTTGGGATCGGCGATCACCTCCTCCACGGTGCCTTTTTCCATCATCCAGCCGGCGTACATCACGATGATGTTGTCACAGAACTCCGCCACCACACCCAGATTATGGGTGACCAGGATGACACTGGTGCCGTGCTCCCGGTTTATCTTGTTCAGTAAGTCCATGATCTGGGCCTGGATAGTCACGTCCAAAGCCGTGGTCGGCTCGTCGGCCAGGAGGAGGTGAGGCTCACAGGAGAGGGCAATGGCGATGATCACCCTCTGCTGCATCCCGCCGGAAAACTGATGAGGATAGTTCTTGGCTCGTTCCACGGGGGAGGGGATGCCGACGTCTCGCATGACCTGGATGACCCGTTCTTGCTCGGCGGCGATTCTTCGCCTGTCGAAGAGGCGGGAGAGCCAGCCGTTTGACGAAGAGACGATGTTGTGAATGCCCAGCGATTCTCGTATCTGCTCTCCCACGGGAAAGACCGGGTTCAGGGTAGTCAGGGGATCCTGAAAGATCATGGCGATCTCTTTGCCCCGGATCTTTCTCATCTCGGTGCGGGGCTTGTGCAGCAGGTCCTCGCCCAGAAAGAGCGCCTCTCCGTCCACGATCTCCCCCGGATGAGGAACCAAGCGCAGGATGGAGAGCAGGGTGACGGTCTTGCCCGACCCCGACTCTCCCACAATGCCCAGTTTTTCCCCTTCTCGGAGCATGAAGCTCATGCCATCCACGGCCCGCACCAGGCCACGACGGGTGGGAAAGACCGTGGTCAGGTTTCTCAGTTCCAGTAGCAGTGGAGGCGTGGTGTCCACAGGTTGATCTTCCAATTTCCACGAAAACATCATCTTGAAAGCACCTTTTTGCTTCAAGACCATTGGTCAACGAGTCAATGGATCAAGGCTTGAGTCTCGGCCGCTGAGGCCGATTCGATCAAGTCCTGGCGTCGGCCATCTCTCACTCGATCTTCAGGCGAGGATCGAGAATGTCCCGCAGTCCCTCGCCAAAGAGGTTGATGCTCAGCACCAGGATCAGGATAGCCATACCCGGCAGGGTGGCAATCCACCAGGAAGTGACCAGATAGTCTCGCCCGTCGGCGACCATGGAACCCCAGGCTGGCGTGGGCGGCTGGATGCCCAGGCCCAGGAAACTCAGGCTGGCCTCGGCGATGATCATTGAGCCCATGCGCAGCGTGCCCAGCACCAGAATGGAGTGAAAGATGTTGGGCAATATCTCGCTGACGATGATCACCGGATTGGACTGGCCGACCACTCTGGCCGCTTCGACGTATTCGGTGGTCCTTTCGGCCATGATCGCGCCCCGTGCCAGGCGGAAGAACACGACCCAGCCCTTGAGCGTCAGCGCCAGCAGCAAGTTGGTGAAACCCGGCCCCAGAAAAGCCATCATACCGATGGCAAAAATGAGAAAAGGAAAGGCCAAAAGCAGGTCAGCAAAACGGGAGATGAGGGTGTCCAGCGTACCGCGATAGTAGCCGCTCAACGCTCCCAGCGCCGTGCCGATCAGGGCAGAGATGCTTACAGACAGTATCCCTACCAGCAGCGAGATTCTGGCTCCGTAAATGATGCGCGACAGAAGATCGCGGCCTTGCACGTCGGTGCCCAACAGAAACTCGGGGCTGCCCCCTTCTTCCCAAACCGGCGGGATCAACTGCTTCCTCAATTTCCCTCTGGTGGGATCGTGAGGCGAGATCTGGGGCGCAAAGAGTGCCACCAGCACAAACAGCGCGACCAGCACCGCACCCAGCAGCGCCGAGGGCTGCCCCCACAGCTCGCGCAGGAAGTTCAGACCGTTGCGTCCCCAAAGCTGGAATCGGAGTTTGAATGGATAGAGAATCTGATTCAGAGCGGTGGTTTGAGCTTCCATAGGCTGTCCAAAGTCCAAAGTCCTATGTCCGAAGTCAAGCGGCTTAAAGGCATCGGACTGATTTCAGTAGCTCGTAGCGGGCAGGAGCATCTCGTGATTGCCGAATTTCGCTAGAGTGTGATCTTGGGGTTGAGATAGGTATAGAGCACATCCACGATCAGGTTGGCCGTGACAAAGGTAAAGGCGTAGACCATCACAGCCCCCTGCACCAAGGGAAAGTCGCGCGCAAAGATGGCCTGCACCACCAAGCGACCCAGACCTGGCCAGCCAAAGACTGTCTCCACGATCATGTTGCCGCCCAGCAGCACGCCCACCTGCAAACCGACCACCGTCACGGTGGGGATCAGGGCGTTGCGCAGCGCGTGCTTGGCGACGACCAGGAACTCTACCAGGCCTTTGGCCCGAGCCAGCATTACGTAATCCTGGCGCAGCACCTCCAACATGCTGGAGCGCAGGATGCGGGCGACCGTGGCCGCCATCGCCGCCCCCAGGCTGACGGAAGGCAGCACCAGGTGGCGCAGGCTGCTGATCAACGCGGCCTTGTTGCCGGTGAGGATGCTGTCTAACACGTACAGGCCGGTGACCGTTTGCAGGCCCGCGTCGTAGTCGATGCGCCCTGCAACCGGAAGCCACCGGAGACGCACCGAGAATATGAGCATGAGGAGAATGCCCAACCAGAAAGCGGGCATGGAAATGCCCAGAAAAGCCCCCGCCATGCTCACCCGATCCAGGGCCGAATACTGCTTGACCGCCGAGATGATGCCGATGGGCGTGGCCACGACCAGGCCAAAGATCAGCGCTCCCAGGGCCAGTTCGATGGTGGCCGGCAGCCGCTCGGCGATGAGTTCGGTGACCGGAGCGCGTTTGACGTAGGAATTGCCCAAATCGCCCCGGATGGCGTGGCTCAGGAAGATATAAAGCTGCACGTGCAGGGGCTTGTCCAGGTTAAACTCCCGGCGCAAGTTTTCGATCTCGCCCTCAGAGACGTAACCACCCCCGCCCATCATGATGTCCACCGGATCGCCTGGCGTCAGGCGCATGAAGAGGAAGACGACAATGGCTACCCCAAACATGATGGGGATGACTGCCAGCACCCGCTCTAACACCTTGATCGCTCTCATGCGCACACTCCTCAGCCCCAAACTCAAGGGATGAGTCACCGTCTGGTGGCGGTGGCTCATCCCTGTCGCTCAAGGCACGTCCTATGGGGACAGCCAGACGTCGTGCATGTTCAGGCGACCGTCGGCAGCGACCGTCCATTTCTGCGTGTTGACGGTGCAGGCCTCGACGATGTCAGGGAGGAACAGGAAGACCGCTGGTACCGCTTCGTACACGATCTGCTGCGCCTCGTCGTAGAGCTCGTGGCGCTTCTCCACGTCTGGTTCTACCTCGCCGGCCTCGATGAGTTCATCCACACGAGGGTTGCTGTAGCCAGAGAAGTTGCCGCGCCCGTTGCCCGTGCCCTCGACCCTGGAGTGCCACTTGGCCTCAAAGTGTCCCACGGGGTCAAAGGCCGAGTCGCCCCAGTCGCCGACGTAGGCTGTGCGCTCGCCATCCAGCATCAACGGCTTGAGCACGCTGTAGTCGCCCCACACGCGTACGCTGGCGTCAATGCCCAGTTCCTGCAACTGCCCGGCCACGGCCTCGGCCCTGTCCTTGTTCGCAGGCCGCACGTCAACGACAAAGGCGAATTTCTCCCCCTCCTTGTCCAGGAAACCATCGCCATCGGAGTCTGTCCAGCCAGCCTCGGCCAACATCTCCAGCGCTTTGTCCGCATCGTAGCCGTAAGGCTCCAGCGTGGGATCGGCAAAGTTGTTGTAAGGCGATAGAGAACCGGGGATGACGATGCCCAGGCCGCCCAGCACCGTTTCCAGGATGGTGTCCGCGTCCACCGCATAGTTCATGGCCAGCCGCACGCGGAGGTCGTCAAAGGGTGGCTTGTTGACGTTCATTTCCATCCAGGCGGGCCGCGTGCTGGGGCCGCTTACTAAGCGGACGTTGGGGTCGGTGGCCAACAGGGGGATCATGTGCGCAGGCACTTTCTGGATGATGTTCACCTCGCCGGTACGCAGGGCGGCCACCCGCGTCGAGGCCTCGGGCAGGATCTTGAAGATAACCCGATCCAGCGGCGGCGGGCCCACCGGCGGCAGTTCGTCGGCGCCGCCGTAGTAGTCGTCGAACCGCTCCATCACGATCTGCTCGCTCAGAGAGCCTTCCACGAACTTGAAGGGGCCGCAGCCTACCGGGGCTTTGACAAAGCCCTCGTTGCCCACCTCTTCGAAGTAATCCTTGGGCACGATCTGCTGGTGGACAAGCATCTGCATGGCCACCGGGAAAGGGGCCGAGAGGTGGAGGCGCACCGTGTAATCGTCCACGATCTCCACGCTCTCCAGAGGCGAGATCAGGCCTTTGCGCGGGGAGGTGTGGGGTTCGGGGTAGTCAATGCCGTTGTCGGAGATGATACGATCAAAGGTGAACTTCACGTCCTCGGCCGTCAGGGCCTCGCCGTTATGGAAGGTGACGCCCTTTTTGAGCACGAATTCCCAGGTGGTCTCGTCAACCAGCGTGGCCGACTCGGCCAGTTCCAGAAGCACCCGGCCGTCGCTGGTGCGGGTCACCAGGCCGTCGAACATATTGCGGAGGACGGTCTCGGTGGTTGTTTCGCGGTAATCGGCCGGATCCAGCGTCGCGATGTCGGCGGACAGGCCAATGACCAGCGTGCCGCCTTTCTGCGGCCCCACGACCGGGGTGGCTGTCACTACCACCTCGACCGCGACTTCCTTTTCGACCACAACCGTCTCTATGACCGTTTTCTCGACGATCACTTCCTTTTCAACCTCGATCACCACCGGGGTGGGAGCGGGGCAACCCGCCAGGATCATGGCGGTGATGAGCAGAAAGATGGTTAGACCTGCCAACTTGCGGTTTCCAAACATGATCTCCTCCTTATGCTTGGTGATCGGTTGCTGGGTGGTACTAGCTGCTGCTGGCTAACATCCAATCCCCAGCTCGACGAATCCGTATTGGAGCAGCCCACGCTCCTGCAGCGAACGCAACTTTGGACGATAGTGGCATTTCCTCACCTCCTCGCAGCGAAATGCTGCGCGTACTGTGGGCCTACGCAACGATTGCCTGTGAGCCGGGGAGGGGTTGATCGAAGTACGCCCCCCATGCCCCCCGAGGTTTGCGCTGCGCACGCCCGCTATTCTTGCAGCAACAGGCTGCTTTCTTTGTAGGAAGCATTCACTTGCTGCAAAGCGTGCAGCGCCTGGTCCTGTACCTCGAGGGAGAGAGCGGCGACGAAGGCATTGATCAGGGAAATCGGCGCCACCGGGGAGAGATTGTGGGCTGTGCCCTCGGTGGCTACCAGGAAAGGATAGTCGGCCAGGCGTGCCAGGGGTGACAGTTCGCTGTCGGTGATAGCTATCCTGGTGGCCCCGATCTCCTTGGCCTTGTACATGGCCTTCACAGTCCCTCGTAGATACCGCCAGAAGCTGATGCCTATCAGTAGATCCGTTGGTCCTAAAGCGCTCAACTCCAGCGCCAGGGGCATGCCGACCGTGGTCACCACCCTCACGGAGAAGCCCATCATTCTCAAGGAATGGGCAAAGAACAGGGCTGGTGGAGCCGAGAGGCCGCCACCTACTACCAGAATGCCGCTAGCGCGACATATCGCCGCTACAGCAGCCTCGAAGGTCTCAGGATCCACCAGATCAGTCGTGCGCTCAATGTTGCTGGCATCGGTGGCGAAAACCCGCGCCAGCACTTCGTTTTCCGGCGCAGCACTGGCTAACCTTTTCTCCACCTTTTCGACGTAGGTCAGGTAGCGGGGCAACTGCTCGCGGATAGCCGCCTGCAACTCAACGTACCCTTCGTAACCAATGGCCTGACAGAAACGCACTACCGTCGCCGCGCTGGTGCCCGTTTCTTGGCCCATCACGTTGACGGTAGCAAAGGCCACAAAGTACTCGTTGTCCGAGATGAAACGGGCGATTCGCTTTTGTTTGCTGCTCAGTTGGGGGAAGTGAGCAGAAATTCGCTGCTGAAGATCCGTTACTGTGGTCAATGGGATATCCTTTGGCGATAGAAAGCTCAGACCTGGACATCAGCATGGTGGCTATCTTGACGATGCTAAATTCCCCTGTTTTCTGCCGGTCTCCTGACCGGCAGCAGCGGGAACGGCGGTCAGCAGACCGCTGCGATTATACCATAACTTCGCAGTGCATGCAAATCTTGTTTTGTCTTTTGGGCAAATGAAACGTTCTTTGCGCTGGAGAAACTCTCGCACTGCAAGATCATCCTCCAGCCCAGAACAGGCGGGGGATGAGGCCTTCAGATCAAGGGGCTTGAGCATCGCGCACATAGATGGGGTTGCTGAAGATCCAGCCGCGCCAGCGGCCCCAGGCCCAGCGGTACGCTTCCAGGCGGTAGACGCCGGGGCCGTCGGCCGTGTGGCGCAGGCGGCGCCCCCAGGTTTGAGCGATCGGCTGGCCGTTTCGCAGCAGCCGCAGTTTTGCCCTTCGGGGGACGAAGGCTTCCAGTTCCAGTGGTTGGCCTGCGGGCCGCGTGTCGCCCATAATGGCTGCCTGGCCGTCGCCGCGTCCCTGGCTCCCATGGAACCGGAAACCCGCCGTGGAGCCGAGCAGATCGTATCCCACCCAGCAATGCCCCGCTCGCAGCGCCCCGTAGACCTGCTCTCGGTCGTGGCTCAGGTCACCGTTGAACGGTTCCGGGGTCAGGATGTGTGTGTTCACCGTACGGAAGGCAAAGGCGTAGGGGAAGGCCTGGCGCGCCAGTGGGCCGATGTGGTAGGCTCCGGCATGGTTGTCGGAGCCGCCGATGGCCACGACAGGCCGGTGGGTGGTCAGCCGGTCCCATAGGGCCAGCACTTCTGGCCAGGGGCCGCGGGCGAAGAGCTGGGGCCGGAAGCTGAGCAGCAATCCCGCCAGCTTGCTGCTGATATAGGCCTTGCACTCGGACATGAAATTCCAGAGTTCGATGCCGTCGTACCCCTGCACGTTCCAGTCCACCCAGGGGAATTCCTTGGAGAAGTAGCGGCTGTGGCGCTCGATAGGGTGGGCCAGGAAGCTCAGGCCGCCCTGAGCAGCCACGGCATCAATGAGTGCTTGAGGTTCTTTCGCATAATGAAAAACCTCCCGCTCTATCCCCGCCACCAGCAGGTGGTTTACCTCCGGCTCTCGCTCCTTGTCGTTCACCTCCTCGCCTACCAGCAGCAGCACGGAACCGCGCCAGCCGTCCGGCTCGGGTACCAGAGCGTTGTGATCGGTGGGGATGATGAAGTCCAGCCGCGCCTCCTGAGCGGCGCGGACCACCTCTTCGAAGCTGCCGCTGCCATCAGAGTAGGTAGTGTGGAAGTGAATGTGGCCGGAGTACTCGCGCCACAGCGTGTCAGTTGGTTTCATCTGTTCCATTGGCTTCATCTGTTC
>DFBV01000289.1:0-7236 GCA_002366755.1 Anaerolineales bacterium UBA3071 | reverse complement strand
AGGTAGCCCGTGTGGGCGACCAAACGATCCAGCGGCCGCAGCCGTGCGGCGATTGGCTTGTAGGGCCGCAGAAGCAGTTCCTCGACGGCGATTTGCACGAAACCATGCTGTTCCAGGGCGGCGATGAGCTGGCTGACCTGGTTTGTGGTGGGCACGATGCTGCCGAAGAAGCCGCCGGGCTTCAGCGCCTCCCGTGCCTGCGCCAGATACCTCCAGGGCTCTCGCAGATCGAGGAAACAGGCGTCAACATCTCGCTCGTTGAAGCCTGCGGCGATGTCGGCCAATTGCAGATCGACATAATCGAGCAGTCCGACGCGCTCCAGATTGCGGCCGGCCAGGGCCAGCATCTTGGAACGCTCCTCGTAGGAGTAGACTCGACCGTGAGGCATCACGGCGCGCGCCAATGCCAGCGTGAGCCCACCGCTGCCGGTGCCTGCTTCCACGACGCGACGACCTGGGTAGCAGTTAAGCCGCATGGTGATGTGGGCGGCGTCTTTGGGGAAGATGATCTGCGTCACCCGCTTGATGCGCTGGATGAGGTCATAGGTAGAGGGTTCCAGTGCCAGGAAGGGATGGCCGATCTGAGTGTGCAGCGTGCGCCCCAGCGGCTGTCCGATGAGCTCATCGTGGTACAGCAGGCCGCGGTGGGTATGCCACTCGCCTCCGGGTTCGAGCCGGATCAAAAAGCGCTTGCGATCATCGCTGATGAGCAGGACGAGATCACCAGCCTGGGCGGTAGTCATCGGTCACCTCTTGACAAAGCTTCAGGGCCATCGGGGGCCTTTGGGCTGACCGATTATACCTGATCGCGAGCTTTGACGCAACCTGTGAGGGTAGGCGGTGTTTTCTTCTATAGGTGGATGCAGTGCGCGACAAAGTGGGTACCGTTTTTTGACGGGAAACGCCTTGAGTGGTACAATGTAACTGCATTCGCTCTCATAGCAAAGCTCTCAGGTCCATCCTCGGATCGTCAAGACCGTGCCCGATAAGGACAACGAGAGTTTCGCGGCTTCGCACTTCCCACGGTGCGCTGAGATTGTGCTGTGGCCTGTCAGGTAAGGTGGGCGGCCTCAGTGGGAGATCGGCATGCCAGACGGGAAGCCAGTTGCTTCTTCCTTAGGAAGGGAGTGCAGACAGGGGAAGGGAGTGCAGACAGGATGCTTTGTGCGCACCTTTATCGCACTCGTCTTCTGAAGGGGCAACGTTCTGAGAAAGGGGGTGGTCAACGCAGAATAGGGATTGACGCTCGATAGTCGGAAGTGTGTTTCGTTGAGTCTCCAATCCGAGTATTCACCCTTCTCACAAAGGAGCGAAAGACATGAACGCTATTGTTGTGTTGGTAATCGGTGCTTTGGGCATCGGCCTGGGCTACGGCTGGTACGCACGGCGCATTGATCGTGACATCGTCCAGCCTGACCCGAAGAAGGCGACCCCAGCGAAGATGTACATGGACGGGGTGGACTTCACGCCGGCCAGCCGCAACGTGCTCTTCGGCTACCAGTTCAAATCCATCGCTGCGCTGGGGCCTATCGGTGGCCCCATTGTGGCGGCTCAGTGGGGGTGGCTTCCAGCGTTGCTGTGGATCATCCTGGGCACGTTCTTCATCGGCTGGGTGCAGGATTACGCCAGCATCATCGTGCCCATGCGTTCCGAAGGGGACACCTTCGGCGCTCTGAGCTACAAGCTCATCTCGCCTCGTGCCCGTAGCATCCTGCTCATCTTCATCTACCTCTACTTGCTGCTGATCATGGGCGCCTTCGGTCAGGTCATCGGCGTACTCTTCTTATCCAAGCCCGCCGTGCCTTTCGGCATCCTGTCAGTGATCCTGATGGGTCTCCTGGCTGGACAGATGACCTACAAGTGGAAGCAGGACATCATCCTCACCACGGTCATCACCGTCGTGGTCGCCTTTTTCGGCATCTGGCTGGGGCAGACGGGCTTCATCAGCGGCATCTTCGAGGGCCTCAACAACGCGCTGGGAGCAGGTGGGGTCAAGATCTTCTGGCCCATCGTCACCATGATCATCTGCTACCTGGGTGCAGTGCTCCCCATCTGGCGCTGGGCGCAGCCCACCAACTACGTCTCCTTCTGGATCATCGCCCTGGGGATGCTGGGCGGGGTCATCGGTATGATCATATGGCACCCCTCCTTCGGTGACTTCCCGGCCTTCACCGGGTGGTCGGTTGCAGGATTGGGGCCGCTGTGGCCGATCCTCTTCGTAACCATCGCCTGCGGCGCCATCTCCGGCTGGCACAGCCTGGTCTCCAGTTCCGGCACCGCGCGGCAGATCGAGAAGGAGACTGATGCGCTGCCGGTTGGTGGTGGGGCTATGTTCATGGAGATGGCTTTGGGCGTGATCTCCCTGCTGACCGCCACCGCCGCTACTGGTGGATGGGATGCCTTCAAGGAAGTCTATGCCAGTGGCAAGTTCGGCGTCTTCGCCGTGGGTCTGGCTGCCTTCCTCAGCCACATCGGCATCCCCACCTCCTTCGGCGTACCCTACGGCATGGTCTTCCTGACTATCATGGGCCTGACCATCATGTACTTGGTGGTGCGCTTCATGCGCGTGGCCAGCGCCGAGTTCCTGGGCGACACCATCCCGGCGCTGAAGAACATCCACGTGGGGGCCATCGTGGCCCTGATCCTCTCCCTCATCGTCATCTGGACTGGCGTGTGGCAGACGATTTGGGTGCTCTTCGGCGGAGCCAACCAGATGATGGCCTCTCTGGCCCTGTTGATCGTCACCCTCTGGTTGATGTCTCAGGGGAAGAAGTACGCCTGGACCTTGTGGCCCGGTGTCTTCATGTACGTTACCACCATCGCAGCCTTGGGCTATACAGGCATCAAGGCTCTCATGGCTGCCTTCGCTGGCACGAAGGTCACCGGGAACATCATCGCTGGCGTCGTTGCCCTCGCACTGATCGCCTGTGCGCTCATCCTGGGCTACGATGGTGGGAAGGCTCTCATGCGCAAGGGCGAGGCTGTTCCGGCAAAGTAGGCTGCGTAATCCCGTATGCGAAGTGTAGTACCGCAGACCAGGTAATGGGAGGGGCTAGCCGCCCCTCCCATTGTCCTCAAAGCGGCAGACAGGTTGGGTGACAGGAAGATCAGGGTGGAAATCCCCAAAAGGATCCGTGACAAGATACGCCATGCTGCACACACCGCAGGCGAAATCTTCTACGGCATGACCATCTTCGACTGGCTACGGGGCCTGCGGCAGCAGCGGGGGGAGATAGAGCGCCTCTTTGTCCTCATCACCTTCGGCGACATCGTCGGCCTGCCTATCCTGCCGCCCTACTACAGCCTGCGCCTGCTGCCCTACGTCATCCCCTCGCTCAACCGCTGGAAGCGAAGTTTGCTGCGCGAACGCGATCTGACTGACCTGGCCCAGTTGATCGAAGGGGTGGATTGAACCCGGAGTGAATTCCTGGAGCGAAGTCACGTTCAACTTTTCTGAAGGAGACAAAATGAGCGGAGAAGAAAAAGGAGACGGCGCACTGAAGCGGTTCGGGCGTTCGGCCAAAGAGTTCCTTTACGGTATGGCCGGCCACGACATGACTCGCTTCGCGCTGAAGACACGCGGCAGCATGGAGCACCTGTTCATCCTCATCACCATGGGTGACCTCCTGGGCATCCCTATCCTGCCGCCTTACTACTCGCTGCGCTTGCTGCCCTACGTCGTGCCGCAGATCAGCACCTGGAAGCGGCGCATGTTGCGCGAGCGTGACCTGACCGACGCGCTGGCGTGAAAGAGGCAAGAGGCAAGGAGCAAGAGGCAGTAAATGGCGGCCTTCAACTATGAAGAGTGGCTGGTGCAGGTACCGGAGAGCATTGAGCAAGACCCGCTCTGGAGCTTTCAGGTATATCCCAAGGCACTGTTACTCTCTGACTTGGTCTGGAAAGATACTGACCGAATGATGAAGGACCCGCGCGGCAGGGTAATCGCCAAGCAACTGGTTGATAGCGTAGGTTCTATCTGCGCCAACATTGAGGAAGGGCACGGACGCGGTTTCGGGAAAGAGAATGCTTACTTCCAACGTGTTGCCTTGGCTTCAGCTCGCGAATCCCGAGGCTGGTATTACCGGGGCCGTCGTTTTCTCGATCCCGAAGTGTTCAAGCATCGCATTCGACTGCTTGACGACATCATTGCTGCTCTTGTCCTATCGTCTGAACAACAACGCAAGTACCGCAAGAGATGACCTTGCACCCTGTGTCTTGCATCCTGCATCCTGCATCTTGCATCTTGCATCCTATACCTATTGCACAATTCACATCCCACAAACTAAGGAGAGAACATTGTCACTCGCCAAAGTCTTTAGAGAACACCCTAACCGCCGTTACATCGAGTTCGGCGGTAAGGGCGGATTGGGCAAGACCACCTTCTCTGCCGCCACCGCCTACTGGCTGGCCAAGCAGGGCTATAAGGCACTCGTCTTTTCGGTGGATCCCCAGGCGTCCCTGTCCGATATCTTCGAGCGGGACATCTTCGGCAAAGGAGCGGTGGAGATTATGCCTGGCCTCTTCGCCCAGGAAATTGACGCCGACCACCACATCAAGGAGTATCAGGACGAAATCCGCCAGAAAATCCGCGACATGTATGGGCTGGATGAGATACCGGAGGAGATCGAGCACTACATCCAGGCCGCCGCGGCTGAGCCAGCGATGGAGGAGAGCGCCATCTTCGATGCCGTCGTGGACATCGTCGTCGGTGAAGAGTACGACTACTACATCTACGACCTGGTGCCCCTCGGCCACGCCCTGTACTACCTGAGCATGGCCAGCGTCTACGACGACTGGATCAGCAAGATCACCTCGCTGCGCGAGGAGATGCAGGAGTACGCACAGGTGGCGGCTATCTTGGAGCGCGACAAAGAGACGGAGGAGGACAAGATCCTCGCCGAATTGCAATACATCAAGCAGCGCATCAATACCTCCTCTAGCATTCTCACTGATAGCGAGAAGACGGCCTTTTTCTTCGTCATCACGCCGGAGGAGATGATCATTCTGGATACGCTCAAGGCAGCGAAACTATTCGCCAAATACCAGGTGCCCATCTCCGGCTACATCGTCAACCGCATCATCCCTGCGGAACTGGCCCAGCAGGACATCCCTGAATACCTGCGGAACCGTATCGAGATGCAGGAGAAGTACGTCAAGCGGATAGATGAGACCTTCGGCAATGAGGTGCTGACCAGCGTGCGGGAGTTTGAACGAGACATCACCGGTCTGGAGATGATCGGCAAAGTAGCGGACGCGTTGTTCGGAGGTGAGGCATGATCGAGAAGACAACCCGGCAGTTTCTGCTCGAGCACCCACAGATGAAATACGTCTTCTTCGGCGGCAAGGGCGGCGTGGGCAAGACCGTGATGGCTGGCACGGCCGCGCTGTGGATTGCCCAGCAGGGCAAGCGCACCCTGCTGGCCTCGACCAACCCGGTGCACTCCCTCACCAGCATGCTCGGTCAGGATGTCTTTGGCGCCCCGACGCCAGTGCGGGGGGTGTCGAATCTGTTGGCCTACGAAATTGACACCAAGGACACCATCGAGAAGTCGAAGGTGGAACTGACACAGAAGATCGAGTGGTTCCTCAAGTACGCCGACATCAAGGCGAAGGCCGACGAGTTCGTGGAATCGGCCACCATGAACCCGGCCTTCGAGGAATCGGCCATGTTCGAGAACATGATTGATCTCATGTTCGATGACGAATACGATGCCTACGTCTTCGACACCGCTCCCACGGCCAACACCCGCCGGCTGCTGGGCATGTCCAGTGTGTACGGCATGTGGGTGAACAAGATGGTGCAGAGCCGCGAGGAGGCTAGGTCTCTCAAGGATCTTCTCTCCTACAGCAGGAAAAAGGAGGAGAAAGACCCTCTGATGGATTACCTCCTCAACCTCCGCACGCGGATAGAGCGCACTAAAGGTTTCCTCACCGATGTGGAGAAAACGGCCTTCTTCTTCATCGCCCTGCCGGAGGCGCTGCCTATCGCCGTGATCAAGCGTTTCATCGGCTGGTTCTATGACTTTGGCGTCCCCGTGGGCGGCGTGGTGGTGAACATGCTGATTGACAAGGAGGCGGTGGGTGAGGAGGCGCCCGAGTTCGTGCTAAACCGCATTGCCATGCAGGATGCCTACATGGAGGAAATCTGGCGCAGTTTCCCTGATGTGCGCGCTATCGTACCTCTCTTTGAAAGGGAGGTGCGCGGCGTGGAAATGCTAGAGCGTATGGGCAGATACCTGTTTGCCTGAACTGCGACGGACGTCATCGCCGCCCTGGCGATGTGGCTGGTGGAGTGTTGCCTAGCGAGGAGTTGAGAGCCTGGCGCGTGGGCTCTTGGCTCCTCGCTAGTCATATGGCCCTCGCTGATGGTAGCGGGGTGAAGGTGAAGGAGGTGGAATGAGCGGCGAACTGAGGACAGTAGCCGAACTGATGGCCATCGCAGCCCGCACAGCGCCCAAGTCGGCGGGCAAAGACTTCGTGGTCGTGGAGATCGTGGAGGGAGAGACACTGCAGACGCTGGCGGACAGGATGGAGGAGTTCGGCTTCGACCGCTGAGTGTCAGCCGATGTAGCCGATTTTCCAGAGGCGGCTCCCAGCCGCCGACAGGGTGTCGGCTCCGCAGGTCTATGGGTGGGCTTTGTCCTCGTCCTGATGGGCGGGAGTGGAAGCGCGGGTCTGGGCAGCGCGGCAGAGCTCGGTCAAGCCAGTGAAAAGCGCCGTCAACCTTTCTTGATCTAATCCTGCTGTCGCCACCTCGGCCTGCAAGTGAGGTGCGGTGGCCCCAAGGCTCAGCCGCTGGAGTCGTGCCGCTGAAGGCCCGACCAGAGGACGTAGCGCAGCGCTGACCTTGGCCGCATTTCCACCCTTCAGAGATGCAGAGGGGCTTCTTGGCGTATCCAGCGGATGCCATCCTTCTTCCGCCCCGGCGGTGCGGCGGCGAGACCCCAACCGCACTTGCGCTCGCGGCGACGAGCGCAGTGTCCCCGTGATACGCAGCACGTCGCGGCGGCCCAATAGCCACAGGAATGCCCACAGCACGGGGAGCCTCTCTCGGGGCAACAGGTGGGTGGTTAGCGTCAACTTGCGGAAGGGTGCTCCCGGGGTTTCTACCTCCGCGGAGAAACCCGCACTGCCTTTCCAGGTGACGTGCGTCTGCTGCCCCAAGGTGGACAGAACCGGCCCCAGCGTTTCCAGCAGCCGCTGGGCCCGGCGACGGTTGTGGATGCCGCCCCAGGC
>DFBV01000220.1:2589-12136 GCA_002366755.1 Anaerolineales bacterium UBA3071 | reverse complement strand
TTGGGCGAAAGATCAAACCCCACTTCCGCCCACTGCTTGGCGCCCGCCTCGCTGGTTAGGTACCCAACGAGTGCCTTGGCTGCAGGTGTGGCGTTGAACACCATCATGAGGTCTGTGCCTCCCTGCAACCCCTGAGCGCCAGGCACGCCAAAGAAGTCATAGTCGCTGCCGTATTCCAACGACGGGAACTGCTCCTTGACGACCCCTCCGGCAAAGCCAGATTGCTTCACCATCATCGCTTCCGGCGGGTCAGCGAACGGCTTGTAGATGGCGTCCAGGAAGCCCATCGAGACAGTCCCATCCGCTCCACCTACCGTGTACTTGGGATCCTTGGCCCACTTGCCATAGGTCTCGTACGCCGCCTTGACACCAGCGTCGTCGTAGGCCACCTTGCCGGAGATGACGTCGTGCACGTACTGCGGGCCTTGCTGCACCAGCAGAATGTCCTGGATGAAGTCGGAACCCGTCCAGCCTGTGGCATCGCCCGACTCCATGCCCATAGACCAGGGCACGTTGCCGTCCGCCACCATCCGCTCCACCAGCGCATCCAGCTCATCCCAGGTCGCAGGCACTTCGTAGCCATAGGCCTCGAACACCACGGGACTGTACCAGACGATGCTCTTGATGTCCGCCTTGACCATCAGACCCACCCACTTGCCTCCGCGCGTGCCCAGATCCTTCCAGAAGGCTGCATAGTTGTCCGGGTTGCCGCCAGCCTCGCTGATGGGCACCAGTTCATCCTGGTAGAGGTCAAGTGCGGACTGGGTCCAAAAGGCGATGTCGGGCGGCGTGCCCGCTGCCACTCGCGTGTCCAAGAGCGCATGGTCACGCGTGGACTCGGGGGCCAGCACGATGCCACAACCATCCACCAGCGGCTTGAGGATCTCGTTCAGCATCTCTTCCTCGATCCCCGACCACTGGTAGAGCATGGTCACCTTGTCACCCGACGCCGCACCCATGCAGTCTATCTCGGCCGCAGCCGGAGCTTCCGCTGGCGCTTCGGTCGGTTCGGGGGCTTTGGTCGCCTCTGGGACAAGGGTCGCAGTCGGTGCAGGGGTCTCCTTCGAGGGACATCCCGCCAACCCCAGGCTCAGGACAAGCACCACCAACAACAGAATTCGTAAGCTTCTCATTGTGATCTCCTCCAAAAGCTATTCTCTTACAGGTGAGAAATGGGGGGTATCTCCCAGATGATGGGCAGAAGTCCAACCCTATTGACTGCCAACTTGTTTGAGAAGGCCCAATACGATTGAACCAACCACCCTCTCCGCAGGTTTGGAGAATACCCAAAACCGGACAAAGAAGCTGTCTTTGACCGCAATGCATGTCAGGCTAATACGCACCACCTCCTTCTCAGTCGGCCGTTATCCTAGATCCTCGAGATGGGGACTCACGTGAGTCCCACACGATTGCCGCACGACGAGTTCGGTCTGCAGAAGAATCTCCTGTTTCTCGACTGGCTCGTCGTCAATCAACTGAGTCAGCAACGTTGCAGCCCAATAGCCCAGGTCGTACGCTGGCAACTGCACCGTTGTCAGCGGTGGGTCCACGTAGTGCGCCAGTTGCACGTCGTCGAAGCCCACCAATGCAACGTCGTCGGGGATCGTCAGCCCTCGCTGTTTGATGGCCACCAAGGCGCCAAAGGCCACCATGTCGCTGGCGACGAAGACCGCGGTGGGAGGTTCGGCCAGATCGAGCAACTGGCTCATTGCCACGCGGCCGCTCTCCTCGCGGAAGTCGCCGTAGCATACGAGCTCTTCATTAAGAGGAATGCTGGCTTCCTCTAGCATCTGGCGGTAGCCAGCCAGTCGATCACGGGCAGCGGTGTAGACCAGGGGAGCGTTGGTGATCATCCCCACTCGCCGATGTCCCAGGCCGAGCAGGTGGTTCACTGCCCGCCTGGCCGCTCCGACGTTGTCCACGTCCACGAAAGGGATGCCCGATCCAGGCAATTGCCCCAGGAGCACGACAGGGAAGCCCTCGGCCTTCAAGCGAGGGAGTTGCTGGTCATCGGAGCGGGGGCCGGAGAGGATGATGCCATCGGTATGTTCTTCACGCACCAGGCCGATGTACGCTTCGGGTGCGGTCACATCTTCTACAGGATGCAGCAATACGCGAAAACCATTCCGTTGGATAGAATCCCCCACGCCACGCAGCACCTCGGGCAAGAAGGCATCGGCGAAGACGCGGTCGGGGCTTTGGCAGAGGATGAAGCCAATAGTGCGAGTACGGCCACTGACGAGGGTACGGGCGGCAGCGCCGGGGTGGTAGTCCAGTTCTTTGATAGCGGTCAGCACCCGCTGGCGGGTGACTTCTCGCACACGAGGGCTGTCGTTGAGGACGCGGGAAACGGTGGCGATTCCCACACCAGCACGTTTAGCCACATCGTAGATAGTCACAGCCATGTGCAGTGCTCCATTGCTCACAAGGCAGACCCATCAGAAGAAAAGCCAACAGGACGAAGGTGCTCTCACTTGGAAGCGCTTCCAAATGGAAGCGCTTCCATTATAGCATGGGACGGAGAAGTTGTCAAATCTGGATTCGAGGATGGCGATTTCCCTCTCATTTGGTGATGCGGGGAACGTGTGATACAATCGCCAAGGGAACGAGCAAACGACCCAATGAGGGAAAAAGTGAACTGGCCGGTCATCGGACATGAATTGGCCGTGGAGTTGCTGCAACGAGCTCTAGCCACAGGGCAGGTGAGTCACGCCTACCTGCTCAGCGGACCGCCGCAGGTGGGCAAGACGACGCTGGCCCGCGCCTGCGCACAAGCGCTCCTTTGCACAGACGCAGAACCGCCTTGCGGCGAGTGCTCAGGCTGCCGCAAAGTGCAGCAGGGTATCCACCCCGATCTGCGCATCATCGCCCCGCGCACGTCCAATCTGCTCATCGACCAAGTGCGGGAGCTACGGCGGCAGGCGGCCTTGACGCCCGTTGAGGCATACCACAAAGTATTCATCCTACGGCGAATAGAGCAGGCCACCGCACCGGCAGCCAATGCGCTGCTCAAGACCCTGGAGGAGCCGCCAGCGCACGTGGTGATCTTCCTCACTCTGACCCAGGGCGAGCAGACGCTGGCCACGGTCGCCTCACGCTGCCAGCAGATCGCGCTGCGGCCGCTGCCCACGGCGCAGGTGGCACAGGCTTTGCGGGAACGGTGGCACGCTCCTCCGGAGCGAGCGGAGCTGCTGGCGCGGCTTTCGCAAGGACGGCTGGGATGGGCAGCGACAATGCTAGACGACGACGCCTCCTGGGAACAGCGCGCCAACCGTCTGGCTGATCTGCTGGCTCTCCGCAGCCAGGGCCGCGTGCAGCGAATGCGCTACGCCGAACTGCTGAGCCGCAAGAAGCCAGATGTCGCCCGCAACGTGCTCCACCTGTGGTCAAGCTGGTGGCGGGATCTGCTGCTGCTGCAATACGCTTGCCCGGAGCAGGTAGCGAACATTGACCACATGGACACCCTACGCAATGAGGCCAGACAATACGATGCTCAGCAGTCGAGGGCCTTCCTGGGGGCCCTAGCAAGAACTGCCCGCTACCTGCAGCGGAACGTCAACCGTCGCTTGGCGCTGGAGCTGTTGCTGTTGCGGTTGCCGCGCCCAGCCCAGTCCGGCGACATTGCTTGATACCAATCCGAAGAACCCCGAAGTGGCAGCTTCCAGCTCTCAATGCGACTTTGCGCTGCCCACAGGGTGTCGGCTCTGCGGTTTTCGGACAAGATCTCAAGCCCATGAGGAACATCAGATCATGCCAACCGTCGTAGGCATTCGCCTGAGATACGCATCCAAAATCTACGGTTTCAGCCCTGGTCACTTGACCGATCTGGAGCGGGGCGAGCACGTGATCGTTGACACAGCCCGCGGCCGTGCCATGGGCCGCGTGGTCATCGCCCCGAGGGAAGTGCCCAAGGCAGAGATTCGGACCAAACTGAAACCGGTGATCAGGCGCGCCACCGCCTGGGACGCCGTCCAACAGGACCAGTATTGCCGGCGAGAACCAGAAGCACTGGAGCGCACGCGCGAGGTTGTGGCAGAGCATGAACTGCCGATGAAGGTTGTCAGCGTGGAGCACAACTTCGACGGCAGCCGCCTCACCGTCTACTTCTCGGCCGAGTCGCGGGTGGACTTCAGAGCCCTGGTGAAGGAATTGTCCAAGGCCTTCGAAACTTCCGTGGAGATGCGACAGATCGGCGTGCGCGACGAGGCCAAGCTACTGGACGGCTACGGTCGCTGCGGCTATCGACTGTGCTGTGCCTCTTGGCTGCAGGAGTTTGAGCCCATCTCCATCCGACTGGCCAAGCAGCAGAACCTGCCGCTCAACCCCGCTGAGATATCGGGCTCATGCGGCCGGTTGCTCTGCTGCCTGTCCTACGAGAGCGAGGTCTATGCCGAGGCTCTGAAGCGGTTGCCAGCCAAACGAAGCAAGGTGTTCACCCACCTTGGTGAAGGAACCGTGGTAAGAGTACACCCGCTCAAAGAGACCGTGACCGTGAAGCTGCAAAGCGGCGACAGCAGGATCGAAGTGCCAGTGGCCGAACTGATCACTCCCGAAGCGGGGAAAGAAGAAGAAAAGAAAGGGGAGGAGAAGAAACGCCCCCGCCGCAGGAGCGACCGAAGCCGCCGCCGGACCTCTTCTCGGCGATAGAGAAAGCCCCAGGCGCAAACACCCTGGGGCGAAGACTGTAGCACGGGGGAACCTCCCACCGCACCCTGAAGGGTACGGCGTTCCTTTGTGAGAGACTATGGACACCGTGAGGCCGCGACCTGCTGCTCAGCATGGTACGACGAGCGCACTAGCGGCCCCGACTCCACCCAGGCAAACCCCCTCACCTCCCCCTCCTCTCGCAACCGATCGAACTCCTCTGGCGTGTAGTAGCGCGCGATGGGCAGATGGTAACGGGAAGGCTGCAGATACTGGCCAATCGTGAGGATGTTACAGCCCTCTGCCCGCAGCTCGTCCATCACCGCCAACAGCTCATCCCACGTCTCGCCCAACCCCACCATCAGGCCCGACTTGGTGAGAGTCTGGGCGCTCATCTCCCTGGCCCAGCGCAGGATGTCGAGCGAGCGATGGTAATTCGCCTGCGGCCGCACGGCAGGGTAGAGGCGCGGCACCGTCTCCAGGTTGTGGTTGAGGATGTCGGGATTGGCGTCCATCACCAGTTGCAGCGCCTGACGGTCTCCGCCAAAGTCGGGGATCAGCACCTCCACCGTGCAGTCCGGCAGCCGCTGGCGGATTGCCTTCACCGTGCGAGCGAAGATAACCGCCCCGCCGCCGGGAAGGTCATCCCGGGTCACAGACGTGAGTACAGCGTGACGAAGCTCCATCAGGGCCACGGTCTCCGCCACGCGGCGCGGCTCGTCCCCATCCAGCGTCTGGGGCTGCCCCGTCTTCACGCTGCAGAAGCCACAGTTGCGCGTGCAGACTTCTCCCAGCAGCAGGAAGGTTGCCGTTCCATGCCCCCAGCATTCGCCGATGTTGGGGCACGAGGCTTCCTCGCAGACGGTGTGCAACCGGTGGCCACGCATCAGCGCCTTCAGGCGGCGGTAGTTGTCGCTGGTGGGGGCGCGCACCCGTAGCCAGGGTGGGCGGCGTCCTCGCGTCAGTTGCTCGCCTTCGCTGCGGCTGCGGACGGCTGTTTGCTTGTTGCTTGATGTCACGTCACTGCTCATCGGTGCCAGACCTCACACTAGCCAAGAACGTATCCCAAAGCAGCCACAACCCTTCGCGTCGGCGGGGTGGAGCATGGCCGCTGAGATCGTACAGCGCTGCAAGTAGATCGCTGTGTCTCTCATGGCAGTTCCCGAAGGCCAGTCCCCTACACCGGCATCAAGCCGTGCTTCTTGGCAGGGTTAGTAGCGACCTTCCCCCGCAGGATGTCGAGGGCAGCAATCAGCCGAGGCCGTGTCTCGCGGGGCTCGATGACTTCGTCAATCTGACCCATGTCGGCTGCCGAGTAGGGATTGTGGAATCTCGCCTTGTACTCGGCGACATACTGCGCCCGCAGGGTCTCAGGATCGTCCGCCGCTTTCAGTTCACGGCGGTAGAGGATGTTCACTGCGCCATCCGGCCCCATGACGGCGATCTCCGCCGTGGGCCAGGCAAAGGCCAGGTCACTGCGCATCTGCTTGCTGCTCATAGCGATGTAGGCCCCGCCAATGGCCTTGCGGGTGACCACGCAAATCTTGGGCACGGTGGCCTCGCAGTAGGCGTAGATGATCTTGGCTCCGTGGCGGATGATGCCGCCGTGTTCCTGATCTACGCCGGGCAGGTAGCCGGGGCAGTCCACGAAAGTGACCACAGGGATGTTGAAGGCGTCGCAAATGCGCACGAAGCGGGCGATCTTGTCGCTGCTGTCAATGTCCAGCACACCAGCCAGGTGCAACGGCTGGTTGGCGACCACTCCCACCACATAGCCATCGAGCCGGGCGAAGCCGACGATAGCGCTACGGGCGTAGTAGGCCTGCACTTCCAAGAAGCTGTCGCTGTCGAAGACGCGGGCAATGACCTCCTGCATGTCGTAAGGGACGGTTTCATCGAGGGGAACGATGTCGTTCAACCCATCGTCCATGCGCTGCGGGTCGTCGTACGGTTCGACGTTGCGAGGATCTTCCACGTTGTTGGGCGGCAAGTAGCTGAGGAGCTGCTTGACGAGCAGGAACGCTTGCTGCTCGCTGTCGGCCACGAAATGGGCTACGCCACTCTTGGCGCTGTGGGCCAGCGCCCCGCCCAGCTCGCCGAAGGTCACCTCCTCGCCAGTGACTGTCTTGATCACGCTAGGGCCGGTGATGAACATGTGGCTGATGTCCCTGACCATAACGACGAAATCGGTAAGCGCCGGAGAGTAGACGGAGCCGCCCGCGCATGGTCCCAGCATCAGCGAGATCTGAGGGATGACACCGGAGGCCAGCACGTTGCGGGTGAACAGTTCGCCGTAGCCCGCCAGGCTCTTGACCCCCTCCTGGATGCGCGCGCCGCCCGAGTCGAGCAGGCCGACCACGGGGATACCGCTCTCCAGGGCCAAGTCCATGACACGGCATATCTTGAGGGACTGCACCTCGGAGAAGGAGCCCCCCAGCACCGTGAAATCCTGGGCGTAGACGGCCACCTTCCGGCCATTGATCTTGCCGAAGCCGGCAACCACACCATCGCCGGGGAATCGCTTCTCGTCCATGCCAAAGGCGGTGCAATCGTGCGTGGCCAGCGCGCCCAGTTCTTGGAAGCTGCCTTCGTCGAGGAGCGATGCCAGCCGCTCGCGAGCGGTCAGCTTCCCCTTGGCATGCTGAGCTTCGATGCGCTTGGGGCCGCCGCCCACCTTTGCCCTGGCTCGCATCTCACGCAGTTCTTCAATATGATCGGTCATCGGCCACACCTTTTCGTCAGTTTCATTGCCTGGAGGGTCGGAAGAGGCTAATAAGCGCTTGTCAGAGGCAGAACCGACACGTGGCCATAACCCGGCGGCTCCATGTGTGGCTTCTGCCTCAATCCGTCGAAAGATGACTTCTGTAGCCTTCTGGTTCGCAGAGCCTGCTTGACATTGCCCCCCGCCAGGCTTGGGCCGATTCCTCGCAAGTCGTATACGCCGAGAGCAAGTGATTTGGCTGAGAGGTGGTGTTCGGGTATAATCTCCTCGTCTCGGAGAGGTCGCATAGTCTGGCCTAGTGCGCGCGTCTCGAAAACGCGTAGGGTTAACCGCCCTCGAGGGTTCAAATCCCTCCCTCTCCGCCACGCAATCCGACGAAGCACGAATGACGGAGGACGGATTCGTCGTTAGTCCTTCGTCTTTCGTCGGCACCGGGAACCTCTGCTCGGGGCTGGCTTGTCCAGGTCAGGGAAAACCCCAGCGGGTCTTGCGTTTCACATCTCCACCAGCGCTTTGACCACCCCGTCCGCCCGCGCAGCGGCCAACTCCAAAGCCTCTCGTGCCTCAGTCAGCGGGAAACGATGGGTGATGAGCGAGCGCACGTCCACCAATCCCTGCTGCACCAGAGCTATGGAACGAGGGTAGGTGTGCTTCATCCGCCGCACGAGCTTGATAGTCAGCCCCTTGCGGCGCGCCGCACTGGCCGGGAAGCTCAGGACATCTTCCGAAGGGATTCCTGCGATCACCACGCGGCCGCCCGGCTTGGCCATGGCCACGGCCTGGGCGACCGTCTCTGCAGCCCAAGCCGCCTCAAACACCACATCCACGCCGCGTCCCCCGGTCAATTCCTCGACCCAGGCCACCGGATCTGCCTCGCCGGCCTGGAGCACTTCATCGGCCCCCATCCGCTGCGCCATGGCCAGCCGCTCGGGGATAAGATCGGTAGCGTAGACCGTGCGCACACCGCCCAGCCGCGCCATCTGGATGGTCAGCAGCCCAATCGGGCCGCTCCCGAGCACGGCCGCGGTGTCGCCGGGCCGCAGCTTGGCCAGGTTCACCGTGTGAATGGCCACCCCCAGCGGTTCCAGCATCGCCCCATCGGCGAAGTCCATCTCTTCGGGCAGGGGGAAGACCAACGAGGCAGGATGGGCAATGTACTCGACCAGGCTGCCCCTTGTGGGGGGGGTGCTCACGAAGAGGATGTGCGGGCACAGGTTGGGATTACCCTCCAGACAGAACTCGCAGGTTCCGCAGGGGATGGCGGGATCCACAGCTACCCGTGTTCCCAGCGGCGGGCCTTCGACGCCCGGCCCCAGGGCAGCGACAACCCCAGCGAATTCGTGTCCCAGCTCGTGAGCTTCGGTGACCCTGTTCGCCCCGATGCCACCGTCCTCGTAGTAATGCACATCAGAACCACAGATGCCTACAGCACACACCCGAATGAGCAGATCACCGGCCTGCGGGTCGGGACATGGCACTTCTTCCACGCGCAGGTCGCGTGGACCATACAAACGCGCAGATTTCACCTTTCAACCCCCTCCAAGCAGTGTCCGTGCTAGTCCACGACCAGAATCGCCGGCCTGGCGATGACCTGACCGAAGACCTCAACCTCGATTGTCGGCCAGTTGGGAATGGCGGTCAGTATCTCGTTGCAGTGCGCCCCCACCAGGATGGTGTCCTCCGACTTGACGCCAGCAATCGAGGGATTCCAGGCGAAGGCCTGGCCCTCGTAAACGATCTCCTCCGATGCGGCGGTGGCCACGTGCTCCCGCGGCTCGTAGGCGGCGGAGCCACCCTGATGGTGCAGCATCCACTCGTCGGGATAGCCAGTCTCGGCATAGGCCGCCACAGCCTGCGAGAAGACATCGCCCAGGCGAGCGGAGGGGCGGGTGCCAGCGATGAAGGTGGCATCGACGCGGGCGCAGGCCTCCTGTTTGCGCTGCAACTCGTCCGGCAGCGGCCCGAAATGCACCAGCCGAGTGATGGAACAGACCAGGCCCCACTTGCGGCCACACAGCACCAACATGGCGTAGCACTTCATCCTCTTGTCCGCCGGCAAGGGATGACGGAAGTCGAAGATGCGTTGGTCGGTCGCAATCAGGTTGACGATGGGCAAAGCCCCGCGGGCCTGTGTCTCCCGGGAGAGCACTGCGGCGATCTCGTACTCGCTCTGACCTGGCC
>DFBV01000220.1:0-2511 GCA_002366755.1 Anaerolineales bacterium UBA3071 | reverse complement strand
CTCCGCAGAGAGGTCCGTTGCGCCGGGGTAAGGGACATCAGCCCCCAGGCGCAGGCCGCGTGTCAGATCCGCCACTGGATCACCGGCCTCGTACCAAGGGGGGGCCACGACTTCGAAGCCCTGCTCGGCAAGCTTCTCCTCCTTCTGCAGCCTCGTGGCCTCGATGTTGTTGGTCAGGACGTAGTTGCCTCCGGGGGTGAGGAGCAGCGCCGCCGCGCCGAAATCGGTGGCCGTGTTGACGTAGCTGGCCGCACCGCCCGTGTACCAGGCGAAGCTGCTGACCCGCTGCAAGAGCAGCGCGTCCAGGCCTTGCTCGTCCAAGAGCTCTTTCACCCAACTCTGTTTCTGCTGTCGTTCGTTCATGTCTTCACCTCCTAGTAAGCGGAGTGCAAGGCCTGCGACTTTGCGCATCGTCAGAGACGATGCACTCCACAGGCGCTCCATTCTGAAGCGAGAGCAATATAGCCGCGAAGCGGCCAAAAGTCAAACCTGTGCCCTCCACAGTAGTGATTCAGCAAGCAGGGCTGTTCAGTTTTAGCCCTCCAAGGCTCTCAGCCCCCGTCCCGGGGGCGTCTTGGGGGCAAAAGCCTTCCCCAGAAAGTGTAAACCGCTGCACGGGCCGCCCCCGAGACGGGGGCTAGGAGCGTTCTGTGTGAGAACTGAACAGCCCTGTTCAGCAAGTGACGGACTTGACATCGCAGGCCAAAGCGGGTACACTATAGCCACAAATGTGGTCACACTGATGCATCTAGCAGAGAGGCAACGACTATGCCCAGGGTAGGCGTGCGCGAACTGAAGAATCGCACCAGCGAGATTTTGCGAGCGGTGCGGGAGGAGAGGGCTGAATACATCATCACCTATCAGGGACGACCGTCGGCCATCCTTCTGCCCATTGACGAAGAAGAACTGGAGGACTACGTGCTGGCCCATCATCCTCACTTCGTAGCGCTGCGAGAGCGGGCTCGGCAGGCCATCCAAAAGGGTGAGTTCGCCACCTCCTCTCAACTTCGGACGCTGCTGGAAGGATAGACATCTTGACGTACTGCCTGAAGGTCGAACAGCGGGCGTTCAAGCAGTTGACGAAGCTGCCTCAGGCCGACCGGACACGGGTGACTGAGGCTATCTTGGCCTTGGAAGAGAAACCCTTCCCGCCAGGCAAGAAGTGGAAACGCCTGGAAGGCACCGGCGGGCTCGTACGGCTGCGCATCGGTCACTATCGCGTACTGTACGAAGTGCTGGAAGACGAAGTCCACGTACTGGCTGTGATCCATCGACGCAATCTGGAGCGCTGGCTGCGGCAGATGTGAATGGCGCCCGTTGCCCAGGAGCAGCGATTTCAGAGTCGCTAGGTTCAACCATCCTGCAAGGAGGATTCTCACATGACCCCTGAAATCTACGACGTAGACGGCACGCAGCAAGACATGGAGTGGCTGCGCAACAAGTATGGCAATGTGGTGTTCCTGGATGCTGGGGAAGGCCGCAAGTTCACGCTGATGCGCGTGGACGAGACGGAAGGGCCAGCTCTCATCAAGGTTCTGGTCCTCGATGAGGCAGGACAGCCTCAGCAAAACCAGCCTGTGGCCAATCGCTGGCCTGACCCCACGCTCCCCGATCTGCGAGGGAGCGGAAGCCAGACGCTGTGGCATGATCGGGCCCATGTCCAGAACACGGACAGCAACGGTTTCACCGGCTTCGGGCTGGGGGCAGGCTCCTACATCCGCGATCTCAGCATCGGGGGGCCACACACGCTCTGGATCCTCAGCCCATCGCTACCCAGCGACGGTCTGGCCGGTGTGGGCATGCTGGGGGGCACCAATCACATGGGGCCGCTGTTCCTGACCTTCCAGATCGCTGACGAGACGGAGCCTCCTCCACCTCCTCCCCCGCCTCCGCCAGCCTCAGACGTAGTGATGGAGAAACTGGAAGAAATAATGGAAAGGCTGGAGATCATCCACGGCGATCTGCGGCAACTGATGAGGCACTTCGGGGCAGGATAAGCCAGCGACACTCCAAGAGTGGCCCGCATTGGCGAGTCATAGGGATTTCCGGGGGGATTTCCGGGGGGATTTCCGGACGGGGTGTTTTCTTGGCAGATGTTCGCCCCATCTTTGCCGCGACATTTGCGGAAGGCAGATAGCGTGTGTATAATCCCGTCCGGAGAGGTCGCATAGTCCGGTCTAGTGCGCGCGCCTGGAGAGCGCGTAGGGTCTTTGGCCCTCGTGGGTTCGAATCCCACCCTCTCCGCCAGGGAAAGAAGATAGTCTGTGGTTGGATGAAGGGCACTTGCCTCGTTACCGAGGAGGTGCCCTTCGTCGCGTCCAAGAGGTACGGAACAGATTCGCAGTCTACTCCTTGCAGAGGCATCGCGCGGAAACCCTTGACGAGACGTCACAAACATTGCATAATGGGCACGGAAGGCAGGTTCGCTCGACGTGCGACTCCTGGCGATTGCCAAATCCGCGACCATGGACACAAAAATGGAGGTGCCTGATGGGTATGCACAAGTTGGTG
>DFBV01000014.1:3120-3291 GCA_002366755.1 Anaerolineales bacterium UBA3071 | reverse complement strand
TCCAACGTGCTGGTCAAGGGAGCAACCACCCTGCTCAGCTTGCCCTTGATCTATGCCGTGCCGGATGAATAGAGGACGAAGACGAAGTCGCCGTGGCAGAGAACTGAAGGGGACTAATGGGTGTCTCCCACCAGCCCCCTCTTGTTTGCACAAGCATCACCGCTGACGCCG
>DFBV01000014.1:2434-2979 GCA_002366755.1 Anaerolineales bacterium UBA3071 | reverse complement strand
GGGTGGTCCCGCCCGTCGGTCGGCTGCTGGTGGAAACCCATGGAGTAGGGGAACGAGACCTCGAACAGGTTGTCGTACTTCGTGGTCAGCCGCTGGATGATCTCCGCCAGCCCGTCCCGCTCTGCCTGGGTCAACTCCAGCAGCGAGCCCACGTGGCGGCGGCTCAGCAGCATCGTCTCGAAGGGCCATGTGGCCCAGAAGGGCACCAACGCCACGAAGTGCTCGTTCTGGCAGACGATACGCTCTCTTAGCCTTTCCTCCAGCGCCAGGACGTCGCACAGCAGGCAAGAATGCCGTTCCTGCCAGTAGGTGGTTTGCGACGCTAATTCCTTGGCCGGCTCGTTGGGGAGGGTCTCGTTGGCCCACACCTGGCCATGCGGGTGCGGGTTGCTGGCCCCCATCATGCTACCCTTGTTCTCGAAGACCTGCACGTGATTGATCTGCGGCCGCGCGCCCAGTTCCTCGAACTGCTCCGCCCACACGTCCACCACGATGCGGATGTCTGCCACCGTCATCTCCGGCAGCGTCAGGTCGTGGCGCGGCGA
>DFBV01000014.1:0-2332 GCA_002366755.1 Anaerolineales bacterium UBA3071 | reverse complement strand
CCCTCCGGCGTGTCCAGCAGCAGGGCAGAGAAGTCGTTGTCGAAGACGAAGGTCTTCGTGTAGTCAGGATTGCGCGCTCCGCCAGCCCGTGCGTTCCCCGGGCAGAGATAGCACTGGGGATCGTAGCGCGGCCGTTCCACGGGCGGTGGCTTCTCCACCTGCCCCAGCCAAGGGCGCTTGGTCCGATGCGGCGAGACCAGGATCCACTCCCGGGTCAAGGGGTTGTAGCGCCGGTGCGGATGGTCGGTCAGGTCAAACGTGTCAGTCATCTTGCTCACTCGGGGCGAATTGGAGGTCTGTTTTTATTGTGGTACAATGTACCTGTTGACGTTTCTGTCTCTTGCCTAGGAGCGTTGTAAGGAGTCGAATGATGAGTACACAAGCTACTGCCATCTATGAGGGCGGTGTTTTGCGCCTTCTGACACCTGTTGCCCTGCCAGAGCGAGCGCGGGTTCGGATTCAGATTCTTGACCATCAGGACACCGAGGACGATCTGCGTCAGGCCAAGGAGGTGTTGATCGCTTCGGGACTCGTCAGACGACTGAAGCCACCACCTGAGCTCAAGATCGTTTCCAGAGCTCGTAGGGCTGAACTGGCTCGTCTGTATGCAAATGGAGGTCCTCTATCTGAAGTCATCATTGCCGAGCGTGCTGCCCGATGATGCCTTACTATCTCGATACCAGCGCTCTCATCAAGCGCTACGTCGCCGAGCAGGGCAGTCAGTGGGTTGAGGCTGTGGTCTCTGAGCCGGACGACGCATTGCTGTTGACTTCCCGGGTGACGATGGTGGAGGTGTGGAGCGCCTTGGCCCGCCGGAAGCGCGAAGCTTCCATCTCGTCGCAGGATCATGCCGATGCCCTGGCAGCTTTTCATGAAGACTGCCTAGCCCGTTATCACTTCGTGGAATTCGAGATGCCTGTCGTTGAGCTCGCTGGGCAGTTGTTGGACCGCCACCCCTTGCGCGCCTACGATGCAGTACAACTCGCCTCAGTTCTCATTGTCAGCCAGACGTTGACTGAGGTGGATCTTCCGGTTCCAGCATTCCTCTCTGCCGACGACCGTCTGCTGAACATTGCCCGTGCTGAGGGGCTGCTCACTGATAACCCCAATCTCCATCCCTGATCGAGAACCCAGCCTGCGGGCGAGCAATTCGGCCCACCAAGCTGCCACTATTCCACTCTACCAGCCACTCCCCCTGCATCACGGCCTGAGCGGTGACCATGCCCACGCCCGGCTCGAACCCGTAGGCACAGCCGCGCCGCCCGGCCTCCATGTGGCCAATGCGGAAGTAGTGGGGTTTGATCTCTGGGTGCAGCCCGCCGGCCAGGATGACACCCGCCGCCTTCACCTTGGGCAGCAGCTCTGGCCCGGTGATGCCCTCGGGATGCTCAGGGCCGCAACCCCTTTCCCTGGAGCAGGCCATCCAGCCAGGCGGCTTCCTCCGATGAGAGTGCCACTGGCGGCGCTTCCCGGTAGTCAAGAAGGTCACCGTAGCCGCCATTGTCGTAGCATTGCGTGAAAAGGGCTTGCAGGTCCAACCCCACGTCGGGGTCAGGCTCTCGCAGGGGGATGCGCAGGCGCGGCAGGCGCGATGACAACTCGATGGGGTACATCTCGTAGCGATACCGCTCCGGTGCCCGCCACACGCAGATCAGATAGCGGTAGGGAGGCAGGCGGGAGTAGCCTTCCTCCGGCAAGGCCACGGTGGGCAAGCCCGTGGAAAGCAGGTCTATCTCTATCAGATGAACGGGGCTGTCCAGAACGGCCTGCTGCTTGCTCCGGTAGAGACGATGCCCCTCCCCTGCTGTCTTGTTGGCCGGACTGAGTACCTCGATGACAGCCACCACCTCGTCGCCAGCGGTGTGGAAAACCTCGATAAAGGGCTCCCGGTGTTCGGCCGGGGGGACGGTGAGTACAACGGGGATGACCAACGGAGCTTCGACTTCGGCGGTCTCGGGAGTTGCCGCTTCGCCATAAAGTGGCTTCGGCTCCTGGAGCGGTCGCTGGATCAGCACGATGTCTGGATACATCGTCTGGGGATAGGCCAAGACGTACACCCGCTCGCCGATGCGGGCGTGGTAACGGGGACGTATCTGGGGTTGCAGAGCATCACGGGTGTACGTGATCAAACTCTGGTGCAGGTCCGGCCAGCGGGCCGGGTTTTCCAGATAGTGATCCATTCCGGGGAAAGGGCTGGGCATGGTTCACCTCCATCGCTGTGCTCTGGCCGCGATGAGCACAACAGCACTGCTCTTTGATCGTTCTCCCCAACTTGGCCTATTATACACGAAGTCCCAGAGATTCCCAAGTGGATGGGTAGACTGGTAAACCG
>DFBV01000218.1:14344-21243 GCA_002366755.1 Anaerolineales bacterium UBA3071 | reverse complement strand
GCGATGCGCATGGGATACTCCTCAAACGCCTGAAACGTGAGATCCCTATGTACTGAGCGAAGTGTGCTGAGCCTCGCCTTCAGAGTGGAGATAGCGTTGCACGATGCGTTCCACCTCCTCTGTTGCATCCTGCAGCGTCCAACCTGAAGGAATTTGCTCTCGTTCGACTAGATCCATCATTTCCCAGAGCGAGATACCGGTCATTTCCGCTGCTTTCGCCTTGCTGACCTCGCCTCGTCTGTACAATCTCAGTGCCAGTTCGCGTCGCTGTCGAGAGATTCCCTCCAGCAGTATCTGACGTGCCACATCCACTCGGTGAAGATGCTGTTGTTTGGCCAGCCAATCGAGTTCCTCGGCCACTTCACCCGGCACTCTGATATTGATCTGAGTAGTCGTTCTCATGCTTATCTCTCCCCGCTGTCTCCTTCTTTGCGTCCGGCTTCGATTTCTCGTGCGGCCATCCTTAGCACGTGCAGAAAGGCCGCATCGGTATGCATGGCCCTGCCAGTGTCTGCCAGTAAACGGTCGCACTCCTTGTGCCCCAACTTGCGTTGGATCAATCCCTGCAGAGGGA
Source organism: Anaerolineales bacterium UBA3071 (assembly GCA_002366755.1). Lineage (GTDB taxonomy): Bacteria > Chloroflexota > Anaerolineae > UBA3071 > UBA3071 > UBA3071. The sequence goes on along the minus strand of DFBV01000218.1, from coordinate 20,669 downwards.
TGACTTGGATGACCGTGTAGTCAATCCCACGTGCTTTCGCCGCGTTTCGAATGCGTCGATCCTCGACGATGAGTAGCACATCGCGCATCTCGGCACAGGTCAGCGCGTCACAATCAGTTGAACTGAGGGCAGTCGCTTGCCTGCCTAGCTGTTCCGCCAACGTTTCTTGGGCAGGCGTTGGCTCGAACTGCACCAACCATCCGTCAACAATCGCTGCTTCGATCCGGTTCGCATCTACGTATCCCTTAGCCTTGCCTCGGAGTACGGCCTCTGTGAAGACAGATGTCGGTAGCCCTACTAGCTTGTAGACCTTCTGCAGAAGCCAAAGAGCATCCAGGTGAGCCAACACAATGAGCGACGATGCATCAATGATGGCGTTCACGATGTCCTCCGACATGTTGCTACAGATTGTAGCACGCTATTGGAAACATGTCAAATCAAGTGCGGCCAGGTTGCGGGGTATCATTCAGCGTTATGGGGGACAGGCCTCAATAGGGCATGTCAAACATAGCCGGGTTGCCGTGGATGTCGAAGAAGACCGCGATGCGCATGAGATTCTCCTCACGTTTCTGCTGTTGCGTTCTCTACCTCAAGATCGCGCAGCAAGCGGGCGAATGCCTCCTGATACGCATCGTGGTCTTTCCAGCGACGAAAGTCGCCGATGTGCCGTGTACACTGGACGTGGGCTGCCCACGCTAGCTCCGTTTCCATGACGCTCTCGTCCAGCCGGGTGGGAAACAGCGCCGTCCGTTCAGCTTCATCCGCTTCATCCGCTGACTATCGCCTCCCGCCCGCGCCGGAAGGCGCTCCGGTTCAGTTCCACGTAGCGAGCGGGCACCCGCTTCTCGATCACCTCCAGCCAGATGGACTCCGGCACGTCCAGCAGGCTGGAAAGCGCGCCCAGCAGCACCACGTTGGCCGCGCGGACGTTGCCCAACTCCTCGGCGATGGTCATGCCGTCCACCCAGCGCACGTCGCCGGTCACCTCGGCCAGCACGGCGCGTATGTGCTCATCGTCGGGGTATTCTGCCCCGCCGGAAGTGACGGTGATGGGGATGATCTCGTGGTCGTTAACCACCACGGTGCCGCCAGGCCGCAGGAACTCGATGTGGCGCAGTGCTTCCAGTTTCTCGAAGGCGACCAGGACATCCACCTCGCCCTTGGCGATGAGGGGGGAGTAGACCTTCTCCGCCCAGCGCACGTGGCTGGTGACGCTGCCGCCCCGCTGGGCCATGCCATGCACCTCGGCCTTCTTGGCGTCGTATCCGGCCTGCACGCCAACCTGTGTCAGCACGTCGGAAGCCAGGATCGTCCCCTGGCCGCCGACGCCGCAGAGCAAGAAGTTTACATTGTTCATGGGTTGCCTCTTTGTGTCGGTGAATGAGGATTAGGACGCGTGGCTCCAATACCTAGTACCCAATATCCAGTACCCAGTCCCTATGCCTTGCCTCACTCCCCCATCTGGTCGCGGAACAGAATCGCTCCGTTGGGACAAAGTTGAGCACACAGTTCGCAGCCGGTGCAGAGCAGCGGGTCAATCTCCGCCTTCTGCCGCCCCGTCTTCTCGAAGATCTCCTCGCTCTTGCGCAAGGCGGGGCAGCCGGTGCGGATGCAGGTCCAGCAGGCGACGCACTTCTCGGGGTCAATGCGTAGCGGCAGCCAGGTGCGGCGTACCTCGGGCAGCAGCGCGCACTCCCGCCTGGTGATCAACACCGACGGGCCGTCGTGCTGGCGGCAGGCCTTGAAGGCATCACGTACCGCCTTCACGTCGTAGGCGTCCACTACGTGCACTTCCTCCACTCCCAGTGCCCGCACCAGCGGTTCGAAGTCGATCTTCACCGTCTCCTGTCCCTGCAGTGTCTTGCCCGTGCTGGGGTTGTCCTGATGCCCGGTCATGGCCGTGATGCGGTTGTCCATGATCACGGTGATACTCTTGCCGCGGTTATAGACCACGTTGAGCAGCGCGGGCATGCCAGTGTGGAAGAAGGTGGAATCGCCGATGACGGCCACGTGACGTTCCTCGTCGCCGGCCACGTCCGCGCCGTGGGCCACGCCGATGCCTGCGCCCATGCAGCCGCAAGTGTGAATGCTGGACAGCGGCGGCAGCAGCCCCAGTGTGTAGCAGCCGATGTCCCCCTGGATGGGCAGCTTCGAGCGGCGCAATTCGACGAAGACGCTCCGGTGCGGACATCCGGGGCAGAGCACCGGCGGGCGGGCCGGTAGCTCTCTCTTCTCCAGTTGAGGGACGGGCGCGGCGGCCGAAGGCGGGAGCAGCCCAGCAGTGATAGCCGCCTGGCGCACCACGCCCGGGTCCAACTCGCCGCAAGCGGGGAAGATAGACTTGCCCCCCTCGTAGGGCTCTGGCCCAGAGTAGACCTCCACTCCCATGAGCCGGATCTCCTCTTCCAGGAAGGGGTCCAGCTCTTCGAGGACGACAAGCCGCTCCACCTGCGCGGCGAAGTCACGCACCATCTGGCGGGGCAGCGGATAGGTCATGCCCAGCCGCAGTACCGACGCCTCGGGGAAGACCTCCTTGGCGTACTGGTAGGCGACGCCGCAGGTGACGATGCCCAGATCCCGCTGGCCCCACTCGATGCGGTTGTGGGGGAAGGTCTCGGCAAACTCGGCCAGTTGGCGAATGCGCTCCTCGATGATGGGATGCTTCTTGCGGGCGTTGCCCGGCACCATGACGTACTTGGCCGGGTTGCGGGGATACTTCTCCACCGTCGGTGGCTTCGTGACCCGCTCTCCCAGTTCCACCAGCGTGTCAGTGTGGCACAGACGGGTGGTCAGGCGCAGCAACACGGGCGTGTCGAACTGCTCGCTGATCTCCAGCGCCACGCCCACCAATTCTTTGGCCTCTTGACTGTCGGAAGGCTCCAGGCAGGGCACGCGGGCGAACTTCGCGTAGTGCCGGTTGTCCTGCTCGTTCTGGCTGGAGTGCATCTGCGGGTCGTCGGCGGAAACGAAAACCAGCCCCGCCTCCAGCCCCGTCATCGAGGCGTAGAAGAAGGCATCGGCGGCGACGTTGAGGCCGACGTGCTTCATGCAGGTGAGCGCCCGGCGCCCGGCGTAGGCCGCGCCGATGGCCACGTCCATGGCCACCTTCTCGTTGGTTGCCCATTCGGCGTAGACGTCGGGATAGCGGGCGAAGCTCTCCAGTATCTCGGTGCTGGGGGTGCCGGGATAGGCGGAGGCGACTTCCACGCCTGCCTCCCAACCGCCCCGCGCCACGGCCTCGTTGGCCGAGAGCAAGACTTTCATGACAAGTCCTCCATGAGCTCCCTCGCCCGGTGCTGAAGCAGCCGGGTTCATAGAGCCAGTAGTCCATCACGTTGGTTTTGATGCATGAGGGTAACGATTCTGTCCCTGTATGACGCACCGGAGTCCCGAACTTGTTCGGGACCATCGCGTGCCGCACCCCCAACAAGTTAGGGACTCCGGCACTCTGTGCCATATCAAAACCACCTTGATCAGGTGCTAGATGCTTCGGGCTTCCGTTGAGTCCCCGAAGGGGGCTTCGTCCTTTCAGCCCGGAGCTTCCAACTCCGGGCGAATAGCTTTCAGTGAGTACAGCCCTTCAGCACCAGCGGCAGGTAGAGATGCCACTCGGCAGCGGTCGGTGTACTCGTGGGCGTAGCGGATGGCGTCGCTGTCGGCGTGTTCGTGGTCGTCGGCGTCCATGTTGACGTGGAGGTTGGTGTCGCCGTAGGCGTTGGCGTGTTGGTCGCCGTAGAGGTGGGTGTCGGCGTTGGCTTCGAAGGGTCCCACTCATCGGCACCGATGTCATATCCCGCAACCAGGGGCCGTGGATCACCGTCTATGTCGTCCGTCACGCCGGCATCCACTTCGCACCCCCTTCCGAACTTTTACCGCACGAATCCACGTTGAGCCATTATACCTTGCTTTTCAGAGCTGAGCAAGGCAGGAGAGGATCAAAGTGGTCGGCTACGCCTCTGCGCTGCCCCGGTTTTGCATTCTGTGTTCCATCGTGTATCATAGATCTGATACCTCCCCAGAGATACAAGGAGACGACACATGCAGGATCACCGTGTCCGAGAACATCCGATCCTACCCGTCGAAGAACGGGCCACGTTCGAGTTCACCTGGCAGGGGCAGACGATGGTGGCCAAGGAGGGGGAGACCATCGCCTCGGCCCTTTTCGCCAACGGCGTGCGCATCTTCGGCCAACACCACAAGGACGGCGCGCCGCAAGGCATCTTCTGCGCCAACGGGCAATGCGCGCAGTGCCTGGTCGTGGCCAACGGGCTGCCCGTAAAATCGTGCATGGTGCTGGTGGAGCCGGCAATGCAGGTGGAGCCGATGGTAGGGCTGCCAGTGCTGCCGGGGGTCGAAGGGGAGATGGCGCTGCAGCCTCCCGAAACGGTAGATGTAGAGTGCCTGATTATCGGCGGAGGGCCTGCGGGGCTCTCGGCGGCCATCGAACTGGGCAAGGTCGGCGTCCGCACGCTGATTGTGGACGACAAGCACCGGCTGGGCGGCAAGCTGGTGCTCCAGACCCATAAGTTCTTTGGCTCCATCGAAGACTGCTACGCCGGCACGCGGGGCATTGACATTGCCACGATGTTGGAGGAGGAAGTTCGCAGTTTCGAGAACGTGCAGATGTGGCTGGACACCACCGCTCTGGCTGTCTTCTCCGACCGCAAGGTGGGCGTGCTGCAAGGCCAACATTACGTGGTCGTCCAGCCGCACGTGCTGCTGGTGGCCACGGGAGCACGGGAGAAATCGCTGGTCTTCAAAGGCAACACTCTTCCTGGTGTGTACGGCGCGGGCGCTTTCCAGACCTTGCTCAACCGCGACCTGGTGCGTCCGGCCGAGCGACTGTTCATCGTCGGTGGGGGCAACGTGGGCCTGATCGCTGGCTACCACGCCCTGCAAGCAGGCATTGAGGTGGTGGGTCTGTGTGAAGCATTACCCGACTGCAGCGGCTACAAGGTGCACAAGGACAAACTGGCCCGCTTCGGCGTACCCATTTACACCTCGCATACCATCCTCAGCGCTAACGGCCAAGTACAGGTGGAGTCGGTGACCATCGCCCAGATTGACCGCAACTGGCAGCCGATTCCCGGCACGGAACAATCCTTCGCTTGCGATACGGTGCTCATTGCCGTGGGGCTCGATCCTGTAGATGAACTCACACGTAAGGCCAAGGAGTTTGGCCTGCCGGTCTACGCGGCGGGCGATGCGGAGGAGATCGCCGAAGCCTCGTCGGCGATGTTCACGGGCAAGATCCGCGGCCTGGAGATCGCCAAATCGTTGGGCCGGGACGTGGGAGAGATCCCGCCAGAGTGGCACCGCACCAGCGAGATCCTCAAATCCCGCCCCGGCGCGGTCGTCGTCGAGGACATCCCCGAACGTGAGGATGGGGTATTCCCCGTCTTGCACTGCGCCCAGGAGATCCCCTGCAATCCGTGCGCGAGCGTCTGCCCACAAGGGTGCATCATTATTGGAGGCGACGACATTCGCGGCTTGCCGGAATATGTGGGCGAGGGATGTTCGGGGTGCCAGAAGTGCGTGGCCATCTGTCCTGGATTGGCCATTACGCTGGTGGACTATCGCAAGGATCGGGACTACCCCACCGTCACGATCCCCTACGAGTTCCTGGGTCGAACCATCCACGAAGGGGATGTGGTCACGGTGCTGGACACCGAGGGCAGCATTCTGGGCAACGTGGAGGTGGTCAAGGTGCGGGCGCCCAAGATGGCTGACCGAGCCTACCTGGTCAAGGTCAGGGCGCCCGGGGAGATCGCCAAGCGCATCGCTGGCATCCGGGTGCAAGAGGAGTCCGTGGGCGAACCGCTGGGCCACTACGTGGGCCGCATTCAGGACGACGCCATGATCTGCCGTTGCGAGCGGGTCACGGCAGGCGAGATCCGGGCGCTGATCCGGGCGGGGATTCGGGACATGAACGATATCAAAGCACTGACACGGGCGGGGATGGGAGCCTGCGGGGCGAAGACGTGCACGGTGATCATTAAGCGGCTCTTCCGTGAGGAGGGCGTGCCGGAGGGTCAGTTCGTGGAGAGCACGCAGCGTCCCCTATTCGTCGAAGTGCCGTTGGGCGTGTTCGTGGGCGTGTCCACCGGCGAGCGGCCTGAGGAAACCGCCGTCGTGCATGCCACCGACATCCATGAGGGAGGGATGTGAGCTGTAGGGTGGATCGGATTCACGCATCACGTTTCACGCACTACGCTACGTTTGGCGGGATACGACGATGACGTCGTGTCTCACACAAGGGGGCGTGTATGACCACCAAAGTGTATGATGTCATCATCGTCGGCGCGGGGAGCATTGGCTGTCCGGC
>DFBV01000218.1:12411-14260 GCA_002366755.1 Anaerolineales bacterium UBA3071 | reverse complement strand
GGCATCCGCGCCACCCACTCGCACGTTTCCAAGATCCGCGTGTGCATCAAGAGCCTCGATGTCTTCTCTACCTGGGAAGAGCGCTACGGCGACAACCTGGAGTGGTACCGCGGCGGATACTCATTCGTGGCCTACCGCGAGCGGGAGGAACAGGTCCTCAAGAGCCTTCTCAAGGTGCAGCAGTCGTATGGGCTGAACATCCGCTGGTTGGATCGAGATGGATTGCTGGAGGTCATTCCGGCGCTGAACCCGCGCGACTTGATCGGTGGTACGTACTCGCCAGAGGATGGCAGCGCCTCCCCCCTGCGCTCGGCGCACGCCTTCTACGCCCGGGCTGCGGAGCGGGGTGCCGAGTTCCACTTCAACGAGCGGGTGACAGGTATCATCACCCGCGGCGGCAAGGTGGTCGGCGTGCGCACGGACAGGGGAGGCTATGCCACGAACACGGTCATCAACGCGGCGGGGCCGTGGGCCAAGGCGGTAGCTCGTATGGCCCGGTTGGACGTGCCCGTCGTGCCCGACAGCCACGAGGCAGGCATCACTGAGCCGGTGGCGCGCTTCCTGGAGCCGATGGTGGTGGACATCCGCCCTGCCCAGGGCTCCAGGAACTACTACTTCTACCAGCACAAACCTGGTCCCATCGTCTTCTGTATCACTCCCGAGCCGCCCCTTGTGGGCACCGACCGGAGGGAGACCTCGGTCTTCCTGCCCATGATCGCCCGCCGCATGGTGGACTTGATGCCACGGCTGGCTAACGTCCGAGTGCGGCGCACGTGGCGGGGGCTATACCCCATGACGCCTGATGGCTTCCCCATCGTGGGGCGAGTGAAGGAGTTGGAGGGTTACATCAACGCCGTGGGGATGTGCGGGCAAGGCTTCATGCTCGGTCCGGGGCTGGCCACCTACCTGGTCAAGATCGTGCAGGATAGCCTGACGCCAGAGGACGAAGAAGTGCTGGCCGGGCTGACGCTGTATCGGGACTTTGGTGGGGAAGAGAAGTTGAAGTAGCCGAGCACGGTCAATTCACGGTGGTGGGGAACGGCTTGCAGTCATCTTCACTTTCTGACCCAGGTATCGTATAGCTCGTCTAGCTCCCTTCCCGCCACCTGCTCGGCCACCCCAAGGAAGCCTTCTCCTGTAGCCACCTTGTACTTGTAGCGGCGGTAATACTCTTGAAGGAATTCGAAGAACACTTCGTCCTCCATTTCCCGCTGCAGGGCATCCAGAAAGAGGGCGCCCTTGCCGTACACGATCCAGAAGTACATGGCATCCCTCGGTGGCAAATCATAGACGGATAGGCCAACCGGCTCTTTCCCGCTTATCCTCCCCGCTGCCAAGCCCATCTCGTAGTCCTCAAGGACGTTCTTCTGAAAGGCCCTTTTTGCCTCATCCTCCCCATGAAATTCATGGAAGTAGATGAAGGCTGAGTAATCAGCCAATGCTTCGTCCAGCCAAGGTTCCAGGTGAACGTCGTTCCCTACCACGCTGAACCACCACTGATGGGCAACCTCGTGCACCAGGTTGTATTCCCAATTCTCTTCTCCGTGGGTATAGAAAACGAGGCCGGGATACTCCACCCCCGCTCCCGCCGGCCCCCACCATTCCGGGTCAAATTTGGTCACGATATCCAGATCGGCGTAAGGATAGGAGCCGAACGATCTGTCGAAGCCTTGCACCGCGTCGGCTACAGCCCTTAGCTTAGCCTCAACCAGCGGGTCGTTGGGAGAGTGCCAGAGGTAGATAGTAACCCCGTCCACATTTGCTTGAACCCGTTGCAATGCTTCCCCGAAGGCCAGGGCAAAGTCCCGCAGGCCGGGCGCCAGGAAGGTGTGGGTCACCGTTCCATCGG